>JBPEWV010000052.1:0-8682 GCA_052032335.1 Pleionea sp.
TTGAAGATATCGGCGAAATTCTAGGCTGTGGTGCTCATGTGACTGTGTTACGACGGGAGTGGGTGGCTCATTTTAAAACTGAGAATATGATCGCTCTGGATTCACTTCAGGAACTTCGGGATAACGACCAGTTTGAAGCAATGGACCAACTGTTGTATCCGGTTGAGGAGGCCTTATACGGTTACCCATCGGTTGAGCTGGATACGGATTCGTCGTTTTATTTTTTGCAAGGGCAGGCAGTTACCGTGGCTAACGTCGATCACGAAAATAAACCGGTGATCAAAGTTTTTAATCCAGAACATCGGTTTCTAGGAGTTGCTGAGTTGAATGATGATCTGCAACTTTCACCGAAACGTGTTATCGCTAGTCAAAATTAAATTTACTTCGATTAATTACTGAGTTTTTGGGCCACCACTCGGGCACTGACGTATCGATGGTTTCAACGGTGTTTGGTTTATTCTCTATGGGTTTCCGGGAGTGATCTCGAACCCGAAGGTGGTATCCGGTTTTCGGTACGGTCTCGATTGTGACGCCACAGTCAGGTGATGCTTTTAGCAGAGTACGAAGAATACAAATGGCGTGGGTTAAGCCTTTTTCGCCGATGTAGAAATTACCATCCCAAATATAATTTATGAGTTCTTCCCGGTAGACCAATAGATTCGGTCGTTCCGCCAGATATTTCATCAGTCGATATAATTTATTTCTTAAGTGTTGCGGTTTCCCATTTATCATTAAACAATGGTTTTCCCGACACAATGTTAATTTTCCGAAAACAATGGTTGATTGGTCATCTTTCATAGTGTTGGCCTGCTGTATGAGTGATTCAGTTTCGAAACTTATGAAGCCCTAAGCTTGAGTAAGTAACGTCGAAAAGTGTTGGCGACAGCACTTATTGATACCTCATTTACTTTCCTTCAATTTATTGAGCATTAAAGAAAAGATCTTAGTCATTTAAAGCAGCCGAACATCAATTAGCTCACTTTTTCCTGCCTGCACGAATTTGTCGTCATACCGTTAAACGTTTAAGTGCATCGTTATCTGAGGTTTTTGTGAAAATCCGATAACGGTAGCCATATTTAATCAAGTCGCGATTCCAGGTTTTTTGATTGCAACTTTCCACACGCTATTAACGGGAAAATAATTGTTTACAAAATAAACCCGGAGGTTGACTGCGCACAAGGCATAAAGCCCGAATAAACAGGGCATTTTTACAAAGTTAAAAAATTTGGATACGATACCGATGAACCTTTGCCAAAGCGAAAACTGCATGGCAACAACATTGAGTATCAAAATCCAATAGGCTTGCTGATGTAAGTTTCTTTGCGCCATCAATAAGACTAGAATGATAATGCCCTGGCCAATGACCATTGAATAAACTACTTTCATTTGCTCTTCTGACATAGGGCGATCCAATCGGTTATTTGTTTTATTTAATCAGAAGTGGCCGTAAAAAAGCTTAAGCAGCTGTAAGAATTTATGTCGAGGGTTAAATCAGATTTAAAACAGACTTATTCTGGATTATTTTAGACGGCGAAAATGTGTAAAATGAAGCCTGTTTAAAACAATGGTGATTAAATCGAATTATGCTAGATAAGCGTACAAATTATTGGACTGAATTCTGGGCACAAGGGTTTATCTCGTCGTTTCCATCCGATTATCAGGGAAACTACGACAAAGGGTTAAAGCATTTTTGGTTGAAACAGTTCGCCTTATTGCCCGACGATGCCGTGATTCTGGACCTCTGTGGAGGCAATGGCGCGATAGCGTTGTTGGCGGCTGAGTATGCGGCAGACCATGGCAAGCAGTTTCACATCACAACGGTGGATGCGGCTGACATCAATTCAGACAAGTTGGCAACGCTGCATCCCGATTATGCGACCTACATCGACTCGATTACTTACTTGGGTAATAATTTAGTGGAGCAACTGGATTATCCGCCGCAAAGCATCGACTTGCTGGTGAGTCAGTTTGGCCTGGAATACGTCGACGATCTTTCGGCTTTGTCCCCTTTGTTAACGGCTTTAAAATCGACCGGGCGATTAATCTGGGTTTCTCATCCGAATAACGACAAAGCGCGTCAGCTGGTTGCTCAAGAGATGAGTGCAATTAAGTTACTGACTCAGCTGAATGCTCTGGCTCGATTTAAGAAATTTGCCCGTAACGACGCGTCGCAAAAAGAAATGCAGGTGTTTTGCCGGGAATTGCTTGAGCATTGCGGCAAAAGTCTATTAAGTCGAGTCTCTCCGGTATTAAAAGGCGTCATTGAAATATGCCAGTTTGTTGTTTCGGCGAATACCGAGCGGTTTAAGTCGGGTAAATCGCGCTTATTTGCCCTGATGCGAGGAATTTTGTTGACGCGAATGCAGTATCAGCAATTGCAGAGCATTTATTCTCGCTACGAGGAAAATTCTGATTGGTATCAACCGGTTATCGATAGTTCAATGAGCTTGGTTGACTCGGGGGAGGTTTTTCACAGTTTAAACCATGTGGTAGGCGACTATTTTATTGCAAAAAAAGCCTGATCACAGCTCGCTGTGCTTGCTCTGGGGCCTGAGGTCAGTTAAAATCGCGCCCGAAGTTATCGCTCTAGGCTGAATTAGTGATCGGTTCTGAGCGCTTTTTATATGTCACTAAGTGGAGAAAATTATGTCATTAAGTGCTGAAGCGAAAGCGAGCATTGTAGCAGAACACGGTCGTGGAGATAACGATACTGGTTCGCCAGAAGTGCAAGTTGCACTATTAACTGCGCAAATCAATCATCTTCAAGATCACTTTAAAAGTAACAAACACGACCACCACTCGCGTCGCGGTTTGTTGCGCATGGTAAGTCAGCGTCGTAAGTTGCTTGACTATCTGAAGAAGAAAGATCAAGGTCGCTACACTGACCTGATCGGCAAACTTGGCTTACGCCGTTAAGAGTTTGAAATTAAGGGGCTTTTTAAGCCCCTTTTTGCTATTATTTGTCAGCACTTTATAGTAATTCCCCCATTTGTAGGTTGCTCATTGGTTTTTAGCCAGAAAGTGAATGTTTTTTAGTCAGGTTGGCTTGTTAAACATCCTCTTAGAAAGCAATCACTTTCTGGTTAGTCTAAAAACACCGCATATCTACTGATGGGATTAAACACAACAAAATTATTGCATAAGCAATTAAGGATAATATGTGAATCCAATCAAACGAAGTTTTGAGTTTGGTGGCCGTACGGTCACATTAGAAACTGGCGAAATTGCTCGCCAGGCATCGAGCGCTGTAATGGTCGATGTTGACGGTACAACGGTATTAGTTACGGTTGTCGGTCAAAAAGAAGCGAAAGAAGGACAAGACTTCTTTCCATTAACGGTGAATTATCAAGAAAAAACTTACGCTGCCGGTAAAATTCCTGGCGGTTTCTTTAAACGAGAAGGACGTCCTTCAGAGCGCGAAACATTAATCGCCCGTTTAATCGATCGACCAATTCGGCCGTTATTCCCTGAAGGTTTCAAAAACGAAGTTCAGGTTATTGCGACGGTTGTATCCATTAACCCTGATGTTGAGCCCGACATTGTTACCATGATTGGTACGTCGGCAGCTTTAAGCACCTCGGGTGTGCCTTTCAACGGCCCAATCGGTGCGGCGCGGGTCGGTTACAAAAATGGTGAATACGTTTTGAATCCGGCGATGAGCGAAATTGCCGACAGCGATCTTGATCTGGTGGTTGCCGGAACTGAAGACGCGGTACTTATGGTTGAGTCGGAAGCCAAAGAATTGCCTGAATCAGTAATGCTGGGTGCCGTTATGTTCGGTCACGCCGAAATGCAGGTGGCGATTAAAGCCATTCAGGAATTTGCCGCCGAAGTTGCAACTCCTGTTTGGGACTGGAAAGCAGAGCCAGAAAACCTTGAGTTAAAACAGCGCGTTACCGAAATGGTTGAGGCTGACGTTACTGCGGCGTATCAAATCGCCGATAAAATGGAGCGCAAAGATAAGTTGTCCGAGTTAAGCGAGCGTGCGGTTGAAGCCATCGCTAACGAAGAAACCGGACCGAGCGCTGATGAAGTCAAAGACATGTTCCACAAAGTGGAAAAGTCAGTGGTTCGAAATCGAATTGTTAACGGTTCGCCCCGTATCGATGGACGTGACCACGACATGATTCGTGCCTTGTATGTGAAAACCGGTATTCTGCCTCGTGTTCACGGTTCGGCACTGTTCACACGTGGCGAAACCCAAGCGTTGGTTACCGCAACCTTGGGAACCGAGCGCGACGCGCAAATCGTCGACAGCTTGATGGGCGAGTCAAAAGACACCTTTATGCTGCACTATAACTTCCCTCCCTACTGTGTTGGTGAAACCGGATTTGTTGGTAGTCCAAAGCGTCGCGAAATTGGTCATGGGAAACTGGCCAAACGTGGTATTCAAGCGGTCATTCCCGATCAAAGCGAGTTCCCTTATACCTTGCGTGTGGTTTCAGAAATCACTGAGTCAAACGGTTCAAGCTCAATGGCATCGGTCTGTGGTACCAGCCTTGCGTTAATGGACGCTGGTGTTCCTTTGAAAGCACCGGTAGCCGGTATTGCTATGGGACTGGTGAAAGACGACGACAAGTACGTGGTCTTGTCTGATATTTTGGGTGATGAGGATCATTTAGGGGACATGGATTTTAAAGTCGCCGGTAGTGAGTCGGGAATTACCGCGTTACAGATGGACATCAAAATCCAGGGCATTACCAAAGAGATCATGGAAGTGGCGTTGCATCAGGCGAAAGCGGGCCGTTTGCACATTTTGAAAACCATGAATGAAGCAATCAATACGCATCGAGCTGACATCTCTTCATTTGCACCACGCATCACTTCGTTGAAAATTGATCCTGAGAAAATTTCTGAAGTTATTGGTAAAGGTGGTTCAACCATCCGTTCGATTACCGAAGAAACTGGTGCCACCATCGAAATTGATGACGACGGTACAGTTCGCATTGCGGCCGTTGACAAGTCAGCCGGTGATGCCGCAGAGCAACGGGTTCGTGACATAGTGGAAGAAATCGAAGCGGGCGCTATTTACGACGGTAAAGTGGCGCGTATCGCAGACTTTGGTGCTTTCGTTACTATCAAGCCTGGTAAAGACGGTTTGGTTCATATTTCGCAAATCGCGCATGAGCGTGTGAATAAAGTAACCGATTATCTGAAAGTGGGTGATACGGTAAAAGTGAAAGTGCTCGAAGTTGACCGTCAAGGTCGTGTTCGATTGAGCATGAAAGAACTGATCGATCCACCAGCCACTGAAGACAAAGCGCAAGAGTCAAACTCCGACGCTTAGGGTTTCCAGTTGACTGATAAGGCGGCCATTGTGCCGCCTTTTTTTATGGATTTTATTTATCGAATTACCGAACGGTTGGCATTTTCCCCATAAACAGCCATTATAATGCAATAAAAAAGTCAGGGGTTGCTATGCGTTGTGGTTTGTTTTTATGGGGGATCCTGCTGGGACTGATGTCGACCAGTAGTGTTGCGTTCAATCCTGAGCTCGATTGGAAAACGCTTGAAACCCAACATTTTTTGATCCATTTCGAACACTCAGAAATCGAACTGGCGAAGAACACTGCAAATTTATCGGAGTCGATTCACCATCGGTTATCGAAGTCGTTAAACTGGTCACCGAAGCACAAAACGCATCTGGTTCTAACCGATCATACCGATTTGGCCAACGGTTACGCATCGCCTTTACCATTCAATCGTTCCGTTTTATTTGTGCATCCACCAGCAGCGGGAGCAATGGATTTTCAGTCGTGGCTCGAATCGCTGATAACGCATGAGTACACCCATGTGTTACACCTCGACAAAGCAACCGGGGCCGCAGGTTGGTTTCACAATCTGTTTGGTCGGGCCGCTCCGTTTTTTCCCAATCTTTTTCAGCCTTCCTGGGCAATAGAAGGGTTGGCGACCTACTATGAAACTGAGCCCGCAAAGCGATTGGGAAGAGGACAAAGCACGCTGTTTGCGATGATGATGCGAGAAGAATTGGCGCATGGCTTTAAATCGATAGATGAAGTCAATATGGCAAGCCCAAGCTGGCCATTGAACGCCCGTTATCTTTACGGTTATTTCTTTTTCGAATTCATTGCTGAAACTTTTGGTGACGAAGCAGTGCTCGCCTACATAGAAAACTACAGTGATAACCTGATCCCATTTCTTCTGAACACCAATGCAAATACGGTTCTGGGTAAAAACATGACTGAACTATGGCAAGACTTCGAAGTGTATTTGCGTAGCAAGTTCCCACTCGAACACCATCAGCACGCAGAGCGACTGAGCGCAGATGGTTTTTTTAAAAGCGATATCGCATCCGATGCGGGCGGACATGTGTATTTTGTTGCTTACGATGGTTATAGGAATCCCTATCTGGGTGTTTTCAATCCAGATAACAGCACCGAAGTTCTGCATGATTTAAATGCCCTGGCGATGATCGATCTGCATGAGGATGAGGGTATTCTTATCGCACAGCCTGAAGTGTGTGATGAATATTATCAGTATTACGATCTTTACCGTTTCTTACCGGATGCAAAATCGCTGACCCGCCTGACCGAGTGCGCACGGTATACCGAAGCGGTCTGGGCTCCTGACGGTGATTCGATATTTGCGTTAAAAGCCGAAAACGGAATTTTTCAAATTGATAAATTGACTCAGGCAGGAGACTTCATCAAAACAGTTTGGACTGCGCCCGATAAGCGTGTTGTCTCCTATCTTGATATTCGGCAAGATGGCAAGGTGCTGCTGGCGAGCGTGCAACGGCCCGGTCAAATGCGCTCGCGCATTGAACTGCTCGAGTTAGACTCTTTAGTATGGCAAGCTCTGTTGCCGGACGAGGCTCATCAATGGCATGGGCAGTTTGTCGCTGGGACCAATAAAATAAGCTTTTCCAGTGATCACAATGATAATTTTTCTTTACTTCTGTACGACACTGACATGCATTCGCTGGGCAATCTTTCATCACACCTGAGTAGCGGCCTGTTTCAGCATGTGCACTTGGCAGATCGGCTCGTTGCTTTGGAGTACTCTCATCGGGGTTACGATCTGGTATCCGTTCAACCGACCCCAAAACTGATTCCATTGCCTGCCGGGCAAAACGCTCCTGACATTATTACTGACGCTCCGATCACCGAGTTTTCCATTCGCGACTATTCGGCTGCGCAATCGTTGATGCCTACTTATTGGCTACCCTTTGCCGTTGGCAATGATAATACGTTTGAACTGGGCGCAACGACCAGTGGACAGGACGCACTGGAAAATCATTTTTATTCCTTGGCGGGTAGTGTGGAGCTGGAACGCAATTTACCCAATGTGTTTATTAACTACCGGTACGATTTGCACTTTGACTTTTCGTTTGGTCATTACCATGATATTTCTGATGACGGAAACGATGCGACGGCTGACATCGTTGAGCAAAACAGTGATTTCTCAATTACATTTAATCTGCCAAAGTCTTTTTACAGATCGCAGTGGAATTCACAGTTGTTTCTAACATCTGAAGTGGAACGACAATATCTCTGGTATCAGGATGATAAGATTTTTATTCGGGATCTGAGTGAGAATCTGGTTGGCTTCTCAATCAGTTACAATTCGAGCAAACACTTTTTGCGTTCCATCAGTGCAAATGATGGGCGAAACGTAAAACTGGCCATGGCGTCAGGTGATACCTTTGACAGTGATTTTACTGGTCAAAAGGCGGTTATCGACTGGCGAGAATTGTTTCAGTTTAATCAAGATAATGCCTTTGCGTTACGCTTGGTAGCAGCCAGTAGTACTCGAGAGGCAAAACCGTTTCGAGCCGGTGGCAATTTCTCAGCGCCATTTTTTATCCGTCCCATCGAGTTTATTGACGATCGGTACGCACTGAGAGGCTATCCTGACTTTAGCGAACTTTTATCAGGACGGCATTTGCGCCTGGCTTCGGCAGAATGGCGTTTTCCCGTATGGCATGTCGAGCGAACACTCATGTCTCCTCCTTTGGGAATCGAAGAGTTCTCCGCCAAAATCTTTTATGAAAGCGCGCGGGTCTATGGCCAGCGCCAATCGACGCAAGGAGCTTACCCTGGAATCAACATTGCTGATCGACGATATAACAGTCATGGTATGGAGTTTATTACCCAATTTCGACTGTTTTATCATCTGCCGCTGAAAGTTCGAATGGGATACGCGAAAGCTGAAGACTCACTTATCGGTGGCGAAGAAGCTTACGTCAGCTTTGGAACAGCTTTTTAAAAGAATTAAAATTACAGAAAAGTATGTATTGGAGTTTTGACTCTGAAACTGACTCTTTGAAAACTTGGGGGTGCGTAATGCGTTTAACGATTTTATTAGTGATAAGTGTTTTTTATTGTGTTGGTTCTCAGGCTGAAACGACGAAAAGTTGTGATGAGATTAATTATCGACAGTTTGATTTTTGGTTGGGACACTGGAACGTTTATTCCAACGACGGAAAAAAAGTTGGTGAAAACAGAATATCTATTGCAATGAATGGTTGCGTATTGAAAGAGCACTATACAACGGATAAAGGTTACGAAGGTGAAAGTCTGACTATTTTTAACCAACAAAAACAAGAGTGGCACCAAACTTGGGTCGATAATAGCGGTACCTTGTTGCAGCTTGACGGAAGTTGGAACGGCAAGACTATGACGCTTCAGGGAGAAGGGAGGTCAAAAGAAGGCCAACCGA
>JBPEWV010000053.1:0-22635 GCA_052032335.1 Pleionea sp.
GCTCTTTTAAAAAGTAGTAGGCCGCTACCGCCACCATTAGGGGTTGCAATGCGGTGATCATGCCCGCTTCTGAAGCGGTGGTGTAAGTTAGCGCCAGGCCTTCAAACACAAAATATAAGCACGGCTCACACAGCGCGAGCGCTAAAAACCACTTCCAGTCGCCTTTGTGGTAGGTTTCGTTGCGAAACGCCGGAATAAAGAAAAACAAAACGGCACTGGCTAAAATCATGCGCAAGAAGACGGTGAGCATGGGGCCAAACTCGGCGACCGCAACTTTCATAAACACGAAAGAACTGGCCCATACTAAAATGGCCAAAATGAGCGCGGGTAGCGCCAGTCGCTGAGCGTTGTCACGCGATAATTTCAACATGTCGACTCTCCTCTTTCGTGTTGATTACTGGCGTCTAATTTTTAACCAGCAATATCTCAGGGCCGCGTATACTAACGACTCAACAAGAAATTGAGAAACGAAACTTTCTAGGGTCTTTCATTAGTTAAACTAATGCGAAATTGAGGTCGAACCAGATTGGCGATAAACAATGTTTTTTAATTGCAAAGCGATCCATAGCGGGTCGTCTTGTGGTAAATCGTGACCGGCCCAGGTATGAACGTAACCGTCTGAATTATAATAACTAATTAAGTCTTTACTGCAATCGGGCGAGACCAAGCGGTCGCTCTCGGAGTAAATAATGGAAAGCTCAGGCAAGAGCGATCTTGGCGGTGGTGAAAACTTCAAAGCTGCCCATACCTGCCTAATCTGATTGCTGATTTTTACCGGGTGAATGCTCTGGATCTCAGTCCAGCGGCGAATAATGGCCTCATCCACTGGGCGAGTATTGCAGGTCATGCGATACACAGCGCGTTCTTTACTGGCAATCGAGGGGCGAAATATCGCGCCCGGATAGAGCAATGCTTTGTAGGCCTTCAGTCGCTTATAAAAGGGGGTGATATTGCAGCTGGAATTGATCGGTACCACGTGGGTAAAGCTTTCTGGCTCCAGTGCGGCCCAGGTCAGAGCCAGCATGCCGCCGAGTGACAAACCAACAATGACTGCAGGTTCTTCGGAATGCGACAATTGCTGCGACAAAATGGGAATGTAATCGGCCAGCGCAGTGGGGCTCTGTTGTTTGTGCAAAATACCCGTGCCCGGCAGATCAGGCGTCTCGATTAACGCATCGGGAAAGGTTTTTTTCATTGCGTTGAGCAGAGGCGTCCAATGCAGTTGATCGCGACCCAGCCCTCTTAACAAAATAAATCGCATGATGCTGTCACTATTTTTCTTGGTAGCAGACACTGCAAAGCATTAAACACAATGCGCAGCCTCTGATCTGGAACGGGTAAATCCTACCTTTAACTTTGGACCGAGGATTGAGAAAAGTCCATTAATCGATACCGTATTGTGAACAAATAATTTAAGTGATACGTCACTCGACGTTTAAAAAGTCGTGCCAATTTAAGCTGTTGTTGCCTGCGGTTTAGTATTCTGATGGGCAGTAGCTACTCTCCGATCAAACATTCATGGTCACCACAACTCCCAATTGGCTTATAAAAAGAATTCGGTAAATTACTCTGAGTTATTTCAAATGCAATTGATCCGAAAACGCAGGCTTTCCTGCATTTGGAGAACAACGACAAAGTTTCACTGAGACGGTTCAACCACTCGTTGATTCGACCGATCCCAATAAAAGCTAACGCCACCTTCCATCGTAACCCCGCCCCAATAAAAGGGCAGGCTTAAGTTTCGTTGCCAACGATCGTCTCCCGCGAGAACGGCCACACCGAGATCGGTCAGTGCCAGGTATTCGCCCTTTTGATTCAACAGCGGATGCCGATCGTTTATCAGGGCATCAAGTTGACGAAAGAAAATAAGATCGCCCAGAAACTCATCGGCTTCTAGCCGCGTGTAATCGCGAAAACATTCGCCGCGCGTCAAAGGCTGATCTTTCACAACACTTAATATCAAGCGTTCGGTTTCGTTGATACCAGACTGTGGATCCGGTAACTCCGCCAAAAATCGCTGCAGGGCTTTTTTAACAAAGGGTAAAGCTGATAAATCGGATGACAAGAGTTTTGCGACCGCGTGAGGCGTTGGTTGCACTAACGCCTCCCAACATGTGACAGCTAACTGAAACTGTTGGTCGGTGACGATTGTTTTTTGCTGCTCGAGTTTGGCAAAAGATGCTGGCGTATGATGCCCTAAATGCGTGGGTGGATTGATCAAACTGACATTGTCGCAAAGCTCTCGTGAATATAAGTGGCTCAGTATCTGACACAATTGCAATTGATCGTACAGGTCGTGCTCAAACCACAAAACCACGCAATCGCGAGGTGTCAGTTGTTTGATACAGTGATCGCGCTGATTAAAATCCTTCTGAAGACTTGGGTAACTTCCCAATCCGTAGTCTGATAAAAACTTGGCACGCTGCCGAGAAAACACTTCTAAATTGGTGGTATCGGCAAGTGGGCCAATGTGCAGAACGTCACGCCACGGCAAGTATTGCCCATCTACTTTTGCCAGCGCCATGAGTTCAACGCTGGAATCACCGTTGGTAATGTTCAGGCGCACCGACGCTTTCTCCCGAGTGCTCCGACTCATTAGCAGAGAGGTATTGCTCAACCCGGTTTCGCCCATTGGCTTTAGCACTGTACAAAGCGTTATCAGCGGCTTTAAACAATTCCGCAGCATTGCTGAATTCGAGAGTAGACTGGCCAGTCTCAGAAACGGTTGCGACACCAATACTGATGGTCACCTTGTGCTCCGAAAAGGTAGAGCTTTCGACCAGAGAGCGAATGCGGTCGGCCAATGTGTACGCTTCTTTCGATTGAGTGCGGGGCAGAATAACCACGAACTCTTCGCCACCGTAACGACATGCCAAAGCTGGTTTTCGTACGCTGTCTTTTAAAATTTCCGCCACTTGTTTAAGAACTTTATCGCCTTCGGCGTGACCGTAAGAATCATTAAACTTTTTAAAATGGTCGATATCCAGCACCAACAACGACAGCGGCTTTTGGCTGGCACGCGACTTTTCGAATTCAGTTTCAATCACATCGTCAAAGTGACGTCGATTGTATAAAAAAGTCAACGCATCGGTGTACGATTTACGTTTAATTTCGTTAAAGTGATAGGCCAATGCTACCGACAACAACATCATTTCTAACAACGAAGCAATTTGAAAGGCATTTTGGGTAAACGAATTATGCGGCAACAAACCAAAGGTTTTTAACATATAAATCAAAACCGCCACCAGCAACAACGACCAGGCTAAAATAAAGTAGTAGGCGGGCTTATAACGGGCGATCAAACTCATGATGCCGATGATCATGATATACACACAAATCACCACGGTGAACAGCGACATTACCTGGATCATCAGAGCATAGGGCATGAAAAAGCAAAGCGCCGTTAATACAAGAACAATGCGTTGCAGCCAGATGCCCAGTCGATCGGTTTTGGGTGACAATTGCTCAATCGCCAAAATGGTCTGAGAGAACTTGGTGCCCCAATAAAGCGTTGAACCGAGCAATATCAACAGACTTTGATTGGCAAGCGAAGGGCTTTCGGGCCAAAGGTATTGAAAGGCAATGCCGTTGTGCACCGACATGTAAACGCCATAACTGATCAAATACCAGAGGTAATGCACAAAGGCTCTTAGGCGTGCAGCAAAAAACAAAAACATGTTGTAAAACGCCAAAACCATAAAGCCGCCATAATAAATGCCCAGCGCCAGATGGTTGCTGGCAAACTGCTCCAATAAGAAGGTGCTGTCATTTGCCGACAACCCAATATTCATCGAACCTTCGGTTTTGAACTGAAAATAAATGGTGTGGCTGGTTTGCGAAGGAACTTCCACTTCAAACAAAAATTCTTTGTGCTTGATGTCGCGCGTATCGAAATTTTTTCGATCACCGGTAATCACTTCTTTGACAATACGGCCTTTATCCACTTGCCAGAAACCCAGGTGATCGATTAAAGGGTAGTTTTGTCGCAGAATAACCCGTCGCGCCCGATCGCTGCTGTTAGAGAGCGATAACTTGACCCAATAGGTTGCATCGGAAAAACCGTAGTTCATGTCGTCGTCGGGATACTGAAACAAACTTTGTTGGCCCGGGCGAATGATTTTTAAAATGGATTGTTCTGAGCGCTCATCACGATAAACTAACAAGTGTTCGTTTAATTCCAGCGATCGGGTAATGTTACTGACATCGACCATTGGAGCCTTGATTGGCGCAACCACATCTTGTGAGGCAGCGAACACCGACTTGGCCATCAAGGCACCCAACGCCACCGAAAACACTACCGGTAAAAGTCGTCGCTTGATTTGACAGAGTCGGTTATACATCATCAACCATTCTTGAAGTTTGAGAAAACGCTCGGAATGTCTTTGTTTTTCCCGACTAACGCCAAAGTGATTTGCTCACCCAGTTGGCGATAGCTATCAAATTGCCACTCGTCAAAAAATTGATCGGCGGTGGATTGATCGGGAAAGGTCTTATTATTTCGCCAATAGGCGTAGACATCCGCTGACAACTCGGGCTGCACTTGCGCTTTTATGTAAAGCATTTCGCCCTCGCTACCGTCATTGTAAATGATTTTACCCAACCTACAAGCACTACTCGCCGGCAGGTCACCGGATTCAAGGGTCGACACATCGATTTGAACATCGACATCGAAATCGGCGCGGGCTCGTTGAATGGCTTTGCCCAAATCTTGCAAAGTTCCCGCCAGGTCGGCACTGGCGTCGCTCGCAATAATGTAGCGACAACGCCGTCGCAGCAGCTCGTAAATCCCCAGATTTTCAAAGTGCCCACCGTCAGAAAGATGCACTTGCGGCTGCGTTTCTGACAACCCGACACCCAACATCTCTCGCAACATCAACCGATACCAGGACGCAGATCGATTCGATCGTTTACACCGTTTCGGGTTCGGATTATCGGTCCAAAAGCCCAGCCGAAAATTCAGCAACGCCATTAAAAAAGCGATCGGTCTCGAGTTGGTTGCGTAAGTGTTGGGATCGACCGCCGCTCCCGAAACCGAAAAAGCCGTCGACAACGCCATCTCACCTTTTAAATAATGCCCCGTCTTTTGAAAGCCGGTGCGGCTGGAACCACAATACAAAGGGGTCAAGATAAAACTGTCGCCGCCCCGCGCCTTAAGCTTTTCAACTTTCGAGCTGGTGGTGTTAATGGTGGTATTGATGATGGCGAGCGGCGCTCCCTTGTCGGGCGTCATGTTGTGCAGCTTAAAATCCATCGCCTGATTGATGGCGGTGGATGCGTCTTTTGAAGGTTTGATTGCCGGCATGTAAGCCAGTGCCAGTCGACCGCGATAATAACTGTGCATGGAAATGGCGTTTACATCAGCGGTCATCGCCAAAACAAACGACAAAGCTAACCAGCCCCAATAAATCTGCGACTGCATAATGCCGGTGTGCACCACCGTGTAATACAAAACCACCAACAAACTGTATAAGAAAAGGCTCAATCCCAACACCGCAATGCCCTTTGCCGACTGTCCTTTTCTTTCCTGATTACGCGACGCTCGTATCGATAACAAGCCTGATACGAATGGCACCAGATACGTTAAGTGTCGCGTAATTTCGGTCAGGGACTCACTGGAAAATTGTTTCTCGATCCACAACTCGAGATCGGCAAAAAACGGGATCAATCCAATCGCCACTAACGCAACCGACAGGCCAAGCAATCGCCCCATAAGTCGGCGAAAAAAGAACTGCTGTGTGAGTTTTTTTAATGGCGACAACATTCCGGTTAACGCGAATAAAAAGACCGTCACAAGATAAGCAAAGAAACTGACGTGGCCGAGAATCAACAACAACAAAAAGCCATCGTGATGATTCAATGGTTCGGTCGCCGACAGCGACAGCAGCTGTGGCCACTCCATCGGTAACCACTCGAGCGTTGCACCCCAGATTATCAACACAAACAGCGGTAACAAGACAAACAGATTGAGCAAGGTTCCGGCAATAACCGATGCGATCAACTGCCAGTAAGAAAAACCTTTGCCTGCGATTAAGTAATTGCCGTGCGAGCGCAACCAGTCCAAAACCGTTTCCGTTTCGTAACTGGATTGCTGACTGGCGATGGGAGTCTGGGTAAAGTCTTTATCGGCATCCGGCTTCAGATGATTGCGGATCCAGTGAAAACAGGACGCAATATAACCTCCCCCCGACACTGACGACACCATGTCAATTTCTGGCAATAAGCGTTTTTTTGACAAGGCTTGCAATACACCAAGGTTGAAAGTTGCCGAACGAATGCCCCCACCCGACAAGGCAAGACCAACTAACGGCGCCTCAGGATCAAGGTTTAAACCTTGTCGCCGTTTCTCCGTCCAGACTTTTTCTTGTTTGGCAACCTGATCAAATCGTTTTTCGTAATCGTTACTCGTTGCTTGTTCCATCGCCGCTTTCCTCCGCTCTTAATTCCACTGACCGTTAACACAGTCTCCTTCGACAATTTCGGTGCATTCGAATTGATCGGTTTTAACTTTTAAATATTCGATGATGGCAAATCGTTCTTCATCGGTGAGCAAAGGACCAATCACACCTTGTGGTAAAGGGTGTTTTTGATGATCGCGTTTAAATGCCTTCCAGCTTTCTGCATCAGCGACAAAACCATGCCCGGTATTCCAGTTGCCTTTTTCTTCGGTGTTCATCAAAAAACCCTCGGCATTGCTGTCATCTGGCGTTTTTAAAACGAAGCCCAGATGTTTCGGATCGTACTGACGGTGTCCGACATAAAATTGTTTCGTGCGCTGCTCTGGCGGTAATAACATTTGATACACCGAAGGCACCGATCCATTATGCAAAAACGGCGGCGTTGCCCAGACGCCAGCCAAAGGTCGCGGCTTGTAACCATTGACCTGTTGCGGTAAATCGATGGTGCCAAAGCCCTGCAGTTCCATTTGTTGTTGATAATCGAGTTGTTGGTCTTTGTAATATTTATTTTTTATCAGAAGACCCACCACGTTCAATGCTTCACCTTCGGTCAGGCTGGTGACGTCCCAGGAACGGGCGGTCGTTTCAATATGCTCCTGGCCGTATTGAGTTAACCAACTCAGCTGCTCAGTCTGGCACAGCAAATCACAGTGAAACGCAACCTCGGGACGCGGATCTTGGGTTACCGATACCGCTTGTGACAAATCGTGACTTAACGCTTGTTGAATGTCGGCAAATGCGTCTTTCGGATAACCGGGTACCTCATCGCGATTCGGATCCGGATAATTCGCTTTGGCACGTTCCAGTGCGGCAATCGGTAACGACTGCTGCCGTCGCCGCTCGATCACTTCGGTCAAACGGAACAGTACATTGCGGTTGAGTTGACGCTGCAACAATGGCATCAGCACTTGGGTCACATCATCATTGGTCACACCGGTGCTGGAAATGTCGTACTTACGATCCATAAAGGCTTGTGCCGCGGTCGGATCGGTACCAATTTCAGAGGATTCAATCACTTTAATCAACCATTGATCCAGCGGTGATGACTTTAGCGGCGCAGCCGCCATCTGTTGTGCTCGAGTTGCCGGGTGCGGACCATGACAACCCTGACAATACTGTTCGAACAATTGCCGACCTTTGGCCGCTTTTTCTTTATCGATTGCACCAAGGATGTGTTCAGGCCAGGTTGGCGGTTGTAACTTGCGCAAGGTTTGCTCAATCGTATTCAAGCCATCAATGTTGACCGAAGAAGCAAAACGCTCGTGTTTCGGTAACGGATTACCTTCTCGGTTGACCAACGGAATAACCGCGCCAACACCAAGCGCTTCACCAATGTTTCGAGCCAACGGCTGAGCAACAGACCCGTTATACTGCACCCAGTCGAACTTCCAGATGTTCCAGACGAATGGATAGCTCACCGGAGCTGCACCGGCCTGATAGTTGTCTGCCGTTAAATGATCGCCAAACACCGTGTTACCAATTCGGCCTAAAGCGTCGGTGCGGCCAAAGCCCTCTTCCACCGGATAAAGATGACGCATCGGATTATTCTGTCCCGACTTTAAAAACGCTTCGATTGAGAGCAATAAATCGTCCGACAATTGATCTTTTCCGTTGGGGTAATTCTCTCCCAGTACTTTTTTTGCAAAGCGATCAAACTTTAACGGATTGGCCCAGGTGTAAGACAAAGAAGCCAATAGTACAGGCGCAAAATTGCCCCGACTGGTATCGGTGAAAGCGTGCATAGCTTGCCCGCCATCGATGCGAATGGCATAACGGGTGTCGTTTTTGGTGTAATGAATTTCACCGCTGTGACAGGCCGCGCAGGTGATGTCCAAAACCTCTTGTCCGATCAATTCGTTGTAATGTTTGGTGAAACCCAGCGGCAGTTGATCAGGATTTTCTGGCGTCGGTTCGGGGTCGACAATAAAGCGAAATCGGCGCATGTGTTCGGGGGCAGCAAACCGCTCGTTGCTAAACGGCAGTTCCAGATGCACAAACCAGTCGTAACGAATGGCCGCCTCTTGAGTGCCTTGCACCATCGATGTCCCTTGCGGTGTGAAATAATAATTCATTCGACCGCGACTGTCGGCGTTCTTACCCCAGCCCTGATCGAGATAAACGTATTGATCAATCTTTTCGGCCTCAGGAATGTTCGAAGTGGGCCATAAAACAAACCAGGCAAAAACCAGAAAAAGAATCAACAACAGCAGGAATAAACCTTTTATGATCCAACGGATCACTCGACCCAGCGTTAATTGACCAAGCTTATGCAGAAAACCAGCGGCGTGCGACGTCATAACGGTTCCTTTTTTGTTTTTTGTTTTTTGTTTTTTGTTTTTTGTTTTTTGTTTAAAAATTTTGCTACAACGATTTTAAGTACTCGAGCAATGCGTCTTTTTGAGTCTCAGTAAGCTCGGTGCCATACAAATGTCCATCACGGCTGTTACCGGGAAGTCGGGTATCAAACAAACTGCGATCGCTGCCTTTTGATGAAATGAGACCGACTCTTTCAACATCGAAGGTTCGGTCACCCACATAAAAGGTTTCTCGACGGTGTTCTGGTGAGCTCAATAATTCTTTTAACGTGAGTACTGAACCATTATGCAAATAAGGCGCCGACGACCAAATACCATTCAACGGTCGCGCTTTGTAGTAGTCCGGATTTTGGTCCAGCGTTGCACTGTAAACCGAGTGGTAGTCTTTTATTGCCGCTTTAATAGTTTGCAATGGATGTCGCAATGCCGCACCAGCGGCAACATGTGCGACCAAGTTAATAGAGCGCTCCTGACTTTGAATTTTATCACCCGCCAGCCACAACACTTTTTTACCTTTCAAAGATCCACTGTTGACCTTGGCGTTTAAGAAGTTTTCTACCATCTTTGGATCCGTGCCGACGTCTTTCACCGGTGTTAACGTCGCTTTTAACTTTTGTTTCGCATCGTCTCTTTTCGCGCGCGCATGGCACGACAGGCAATTGTTATCGTAAACCGCTTGTCCGAGCTTCAGTTTATTGGTATCCAGTTGACCCAACAGATCTTCTGGCCACTGAGGCGATTTCAGTTCGTACAACCAATTTTGCAGGGTGGTTAAATTTTCGAAATTGACCGAGCTGTCGTAGCCTACCGGAAGCCCCTTCGAGTTCATATCCAAACGGCCGTAAACAGCAATTGCCGTGGTAATGTTTTGCATCAACGGACCGGGATCGGTATTGGGTGCCGATCCATTCCATTGCACCAGATCCAGGTGCGACGCTGACCATAACACCGGATAGCTTACCGGCGCATCGGGCGACAAACGGTTGTCTTGAAGGCCCAACAGCTCAACCCCGACGGTATTGAAAATTTGACCAAAGGCGTCCAGTCGACCGTAACCGTAGTCCACATCCGTTTGATTCATCGCCAGTCGCTGTTGTAAATAATTCACGCGCTCGGTCAGTTGTTGTTTAATCTTTTCGGCGGCACCATCATCGGCTTGAAGTTGTGCCAAAAAATCTTGCCAACGCTTTTCATTCTTTAATGTTGTTTCGAGGGCTTGCGTGAGCTCCTGCTCAAATAATGTAAAGTTGACCATCGCCTGGCCACCTTCGATTCGAATCTTCTGACCTTGATAGTCAATTTCGCCGGTATGGCAGGCGGCGCAACCCAATCCCAACCAGCTTTGCGGTTCCGACTGTTCAACCGTAAAACCGACCGGTAAACCGTAAGGATTCAGTGATGACTTCAGCTCTTCAATGAAGCCTAATCGGGAGAGATTGTCGTTACTGAAAAAGGCGTTACCGTCTTCGGTTTTTAAAGCCAGCGCCCAATCCACAGGGATCAGTTGCGAGCCAAAACTCATATGGTGATACTGCGCCGCTTTCTGCTTTGACCAACCCTGATCCAATAGATGCGTATCGACCGCAACAGGAACATCAACATCGGGTTTGTCAGAATCACAGGCAAACAAAAACAGCGACACAATGACCGCGCAGGTGCGACGCAAAACGTTCGGCAACAAACAATTTACGGACGTGTAACAGCAACTAAGGTTATTATTTTTCATTAGGGAAGGCTTATTCTTTTTATAAGTAGCTGAAACTTATCACAAATTGAATTTAAAGTGGACGACTTTTCCGCCCGCTTAAAAACAAGTAGAGTTTTCTTTATACGCTGACATCGAGACGCTGACCCAGCGTCTGAATTTGTTTTAACTGCGATATTCGCCGATCGAGGCTTCGCTCGACTTTTTCCAGAATTTGAATTTCACGTTCGATCGACTGATTCTGCTCTTGCAACTCGGTTTGCTCTTGTTGCACTTCGACGCGTTGCTCATTTAAAGAGCGCAACTTCAGTTGATCGTTGTCTGCCTGGGGAGCCACAGGAGCGGTGTCGGTGGACTGTTGTTGCAACTCACTGCTGGTTTTCTCAATGTCGATAAAAGGGGCTTCGATTGAATTATCGACACCGGTTTGCACGATTGTGTTATCGCTTGGCGCCTGTTTCGGTGCAATCGGGAAGGGCCCGATTTTATCGGCAGGTACAGGGGAGGAGTTGCCATCGACCGTTAGGGTGGGTCGGGTCGATTGCGGAATGGGAATGGACTGTTGACCAATATTAATAAACGCAGGCATTGCTTCGCTCCGGCTATTCATCAATTATAATTCAATCAATCGCAGCTGCCTAAACGATCCGGCTTCTTATCGAATATTATTCTAAAAACCCTCGGGCAGATTACTTACTGTTATCCCTTTGCTGGCAAACCAGCAACCTGTGTCTGACTGTTTCGAAATTGGAACACTCAAGCACGTTTCCTTGTCGCGATTTCGCGACAGCAAAAATCGACAACACCTCACCATAGAAATTATTTCATATTATTCAATGAGTTACATGCATCAGAAAAACTGGCACGGAACCTGTTTTATAAATCTCAGACACCGTTAAGAGGTACCGAGAAAATGGACATACAACGCGAACCCATGCCAATCAGCCGATGGAGAAAATATTGGTACCTGATACCAATGATTTTGCTTATCGTTGCGCTAATTTGGGCGCGCAGTTTCTTTGGCGACACGACCTACCTGGTTGAGAAACAGACGCTTCGTCTGGCGCAAATCGAACGCGGTCCATTTAGCGTTGAAATTCGTGGCACCGGCACACTTAAACCACAACAGGTGCGATGGATTTCGTCACAAGTCGCTGGTCGTGTCGAACAGCTCTTTGTGAAGCCGGGCACTTATGTCGAATCGGGCGATCCGCTATTGCAATTGTCCAACCCGCAACTCAATCGTGAACTGGAACAGGCGCAGTGGGAACTGAAAGCAACTCGAGCCGAAAATCAGGCCAGCCGGGTGGCTCTGGAATCGCAGTTGCTGGAGTTGGAAAATCAAGTCGAAGAAGCGCGATTTCAATACAACTCGACCAAACTCAAACTGGACGCGGAAAAAGAATTGATGGCACAAGGTCGCGGGTCCATTTCTAAAATTGAATTTCAGCGTACCCAGCTGGCCGTGAAACAACAACACCAACGTTGGCAGGGACAAGTTCGCCGTCTGGAAAAAATGCGGGAAAACATGGCTTCCAATTTAATCGCACAAGCTGCCCGACTGGAATTAATTGAAAACAATTACCAACAGAAAAAACAATTGGTGGAAAATTTAACCGTTAAAGCATCGAACAGCGGTGTGGTGCAAAACCTATCTTTGGAATTGGGGCAACAGATGGCCGTTGGCTCCAGTGTCGGAACCATTGCCAATCAAAGCGATTTGTACGCCGAGTTGTCGGTTCAGGAGTTGCAAATCAAAGACATCGCACTGGGTCATAAAGTTATTGTGGATACTCGTTCAAGCAACATCGCCGGTCGGGTGACCCGCATCGATCCAGCGGTCAAAAGTGGTATGGTGACCATCGATGTGGCCTTAACCGACGCGTTACCCGCCGAAGCTCGACCCGATCTTAATGTCGAAGGTCGCATTATTATACGCGACATTGACGACACCCTGTTTGTAAAACGGCCGGCCTACGCACCCGCCAATGCAAAACTCAAAGTATTTCGATTAACCGACAATCAAATGTTTGCGGATCTGACCGCGGTAGAAACTGGCCTCAGTTCGGTCAGCCAAATCGAAATCAAATCGGGATTAAAACCGGGCGACACCATTATTATTTCTGACATCAGTAAATGGCAGAATCATTCACGTATTATGCTCAATTAAGGAATCGTTATGACGGAACTTATCCAACTGAATAATATTTCAAAACGTTTTATCACTGACGAAGTCGAAACACTGGCAGTAAGTGAGGTAAACCTTAGCATTTCACAGGGCGAATACCTGGCACTGAGTGGTCCGTCCGGTTGTGGGAAATCAACCTTATTATCGTTATTGGGATTACTCGACGCACCAAGCACGGGAAGTTATCAGCTTACAGGGATCGATGTTTCTTCGTTAAACAGAAACGAGCGGGCAAAAATTCGCAATGAAAAAATTGGTTTCGTATTTCAGTCTTTTAACTTGATCTCCGACTTAACCGTTGCTGAAAACGTGATGTTGCCCCTGACTTACCAGAAAGGTTTGTCAAAAACATTCATTCAACAGAAAGTCGATTCTGTGTTGCAGCAAGTTGAAATGTCGCACCGAACCCGTCACTACCCTTCTCAATTATCCGGAGGACAACAACAACGCGTCGCAGTTGCTCGCGCTCTGGTCAACGACCCGGCCTTTATTCTTGCCGATGAGCCAACCGGAAATCTCGATTCAAAAAATGCCGAGGCTGTTATGCAACTGATACAAACCTTGCACAGCAATGGCAGCACCATCGTCATGGTGACTCACGATCCACGGTCGGCCGAATGCGCGTCGCGGCAGGTCGAAATGCTGGATGGACAAGTCATTCGAGACTCTAACGCAGGTTTTACCAAACCTGCCATGACCGCAGCGGTTTAATCTGTTAAGGAATGAAAATGGCCTGGATACTGGATATACGTTACGCCTTTCGACTGCTGATCAAAGCGCCCAAGTTTACTGCGCTAACGCTATTGGTTCTGATTGGTGGCTTAAGCCTGAGCTTGTTTACCTTCTCTTTTTTGTACTCGCTGGTGTATAAACCGTTGCCGCTTCCAGAGGGCGAGTCGATTTATCGGGCGTTTATCAATCATACCGGAGACCACTTTGCACCTGTGGCCTATGAGTACGAACAGGCCCTCAAACAGCTTGATCTTGTGGCCGAATCGGGACGGTGGGAATCAACCTCGCTACGATTAAGCAATGGTGATACGGGAAAGACCATACCGGCAAGCTTTATTGAACCGTCGATGTTTTCTTTCACCCGCACGCAGCCTATTTTAGGCCGCGCCATCACCGATACTGACCTACAACCGGATGCCCCCAAGGTCGTATTACTCAGCTTCAGTTTCTGGCAAACCGAATTTCACGGCGACCCTGATATTGTTGGAAAAACCGTTCGGCTCAACGACACCACCACCAGCATCGTCGGTGTGATGCCAGAGGGTTATCTGTTTCCCATCAATTCGAAATTGTGGGTGCCTCTGCCACAAAGTTTGCAACAAATACAACCGACTTCCAAAGCTCGTATCTACACTTATCTTCGTTTGCAACCCGGCGTGACGCCAGAACAAGCCGAACGCGAACTGTCCGAAGTAACCAACAGCCTGTATCAGGCAAACCGGAAGCAATACGACAAGCCCGAAGGAGATGTTTATGTCGAGCTGGCGAGCTTTCCCAGTGCGCAAACCGATCGCGAAGGCGGTCTGGTCTTCAGCTTTTTTAATCTGATTGCGTTTGCCATTTTAATTCTGGCGTGTATTAACGTTGGCAATCTATTATTGGCGCGCGCCATCGAACGACAAAAAGAAATCGCCATTCGTGCGGCACTGGGAGCACCACGAACACGACTCACCCTGCATTTGATGTGGGAAGGGATCATTATTACCCTGCTTGGCGGATTATTGTCGGTATTACTGGTGGGCGAACTCTTGTCCATTACCGATCGTGTGATCAAATCGGCCTTACCCGACAATATTCCATTCTGGTGGAGTTGGGGACTCGACTGGCCCACCCTGCTGATGGCCATTTTATTTGTTCTGGTGACCATCATTCTTGCATCGTTTATTCCTGCCTGGCGAGCGGCGAATCAAGACATCAATGCCACCTTGCGCGATGGTACTCGAGGCGCACAAAGTCGCAAAGCGGGCAAGCTTTCGAGAATGTTGGTGACTTTTCAAATATTTCTCATCTCGACGCTTTTATTAATGGGTTCGGTGTCGGCTTTTATTGCCTATTTTTTACTGAACCTCGACTTTGGTGTGAATAACGATCGCGTCTACTTTTCGATTTTAGCGTTGCCCAAAACAGAATACACCTCGGCAGAGGAACAACGAAATTTCTACCAAGGGTTTCTCAATGAATTAAAAGCGAGCCCGCAGATTACCAACGCATTCGCTTACAGTTTTGTTGGCCAAAGCGAGTACCTCAATCAAGACAAGCCCTCGGCCAATGTCAACGCAAAGAAAATTAAAACCTACGCCGTCATTGGTCAGGGTGATTTTTATCGTGCTGAACTGCTTCAGGGACGACACATCGACGCCCGCGATCATGAGAACGCACAAAAAGTCGTACTGATCAGCGAATCCATGGCCGAACGATACTGGCCCGGTGACAATGTTCTCGGTCGTCCGATCACCATTCAACTCGATCAAGAGACGCACACCGTCACCATTGTCGGGGTGGTTGCCAATCTGGCCGATGGCAGTTCGTTTTATACCGAAACTGCGGTCGATGATGAAATGTATTTATCCGGGTTGCAATTCATCACCTCGAGTCAGCGGGTGCTTTATCAATACCACGATAACGCCAAAGTGGCGGAAGAAAGCTATTACAAAGCGCTGTTCAAATTTAACCGTACGCTGGAACCTTACTCCATGAAGCCAGCGGCGTTTGAAACAGAAATGATGAAAAAAACCGCCAAGCTCATTGCCTGGATTACTTTCGGTTCGGCCGGTTTCGCTTTGTTGTTGGCCCTAACCGGTATTTACGGATTGACCGCCAACTCGGTGGCACAACGTACACACGAAATCGGCGTACGGCGTGCCGTTGGTGCTACCGATCGATCCATTATTCGTTTATTTTTAAAATATGGCAGTCGCCAGTTGGTCGTTGGCATTGGTGCCGGTTTGTTGTTATTTTCACTGATTGCGTTCGCCTTCCAGAACTTTACCGAGAACATGTTGCCGATTGCGCTTTACGCGGTTCTGGTGGTTGCAGTCGTGGTGGTATTATCCTGTATTGTCATGGTGGCCATTTACCTGCCGACTCGAAAAGCTGTTAAACTCGAACCCAGTGAAGCGCTCAGATACGAGTAGGTACGAATCATTAAGAATTACCACGGGCGCGCGTGAACGCTTCAGGTTTGACAACCCAGGAGACGGCTCAATCGATGTTTGAGCCGTCAAAATAACTCGGTACGACACGCACCAAAACGTTGAAACAATAATTAAATGAAAACGACCCTTTTAATCGCTGACGACGATGCAAACGTTTTGTCCAGCCTCGAGTTTCTGCTTGAAGAAGAAAACTATCAGGTGATCAAGGCGCAAAGTCCCAAAGAGATTTTTGTTCAGTTATCCCGTCACTCGGTTGATTTGCTCATCACTGACATGAACTTCTCGCGCGACACCACCTCAGGGCAAGAGGGGATTGAGTTAATTGAGAAAGTTCATCAACAAGAAACTGATCTGCCCATCATCGTCATGACGGGCTGGGGCAGCATTGATCTTGCGGTGTCGAGTTTGCAATCGGGTGCCAACGACTTTATTCAAAAACCCTGGAACGACGAGCGTCTGTTGTCCGCCATTACAACGCAACTGGCCCGGGCCAACGCTGAACGCCAGGCCGAAAAATACAAACAACAAAGTCAACTGCTAACACAGGAACAACACGCCAATGCAGATGGCGAGATAGTCGCTCAATCAACACCGATGAAACAGCTGCTGCAAACCATGCGCGAGCTGGCGCAATCGGATATGAATATTTTGTTGACCGGTGACAACGGGACTGGCAAAAGCCTGTTGGCGAATTACATTCATCAACATTCGTTGCGCCGAGCAGCGCCTTTTGTTGCAGTGAACATGGGGGCAATCCCGGAAAATTTACTTGAAAGCGAAATGTTCGGGCATGTGAAAGGCGCCTTTACCGATGCGAAAGATTCTCGTGTCGGTCGCTTTGAAATGGCGGAGTCGGGCACACTGTTTCTGGATGAGTTGGCCAACATCCCGCTCAACCAACAAGCCAAGTTACTGCGCGTGCTCGAAGAACATCGCTACGAGCCGGTCGGCAGCAGTAAAACCCGGCACTCCGACGTGCGCATTGTGTCGGCAACCAACGCTGACCTCAATCAGCTCATCGAACAAAAGGAGTTTCGACAAGATCTCTATTATCGTTTGAATACGGTGGAACTGCGCGTACCTTCGTTGAAAGAGCGATCCGCCGATATATTGCCAATGACCGAGTTTTTTCTCAGACAGTTCAGTAGAAAATATCATCGAGACATTCCGAAACTGACCGAAGAAGCAAAACAAACCTTACTCGCTTACGACTGGCCGGGTAACATAAGGGAACTCAGCCATTTGATGGAACGTGCCATTTTTCTCAGCAAACAAGGCGTCATTGAACCCGAGCACCTGACCATTCGGGCGACATCGACACCTGGCAATTATCAAGCGCCAAATGATCTGACGCTGGATCAAATTGAACAGCAGGTGTTAACGGAGCGACTGGCTTTTTACGAGGGCAATGTGACAGAAACGGCACGTTCGCTTGGTCTTAGTCGCAGCGGTTATTATCGACGCATTCACAAATATGGGATGGAATAATTGACCGAACGAAACACCGATTCAGGCAAACCGTCCAATTATGCCAACCAACAAGTTCGGCTAGTATTGCTGGCGGGCTTACCGGGTTTCATTACGGCGCTGATTGCGCTTGGCTTTACCGAAGCCAGCTTTTACCTGATCGCTTTTGTCGGCATAATTCTGGCGCTGATTATCGGTTTTGCCGCCATTTCCGGACGTCAGAAAGCGGATTATCAAATTCAGACGTTATCGAGCTTGATAGAAGCCATGATCGATGGCGACTATTCGTTACGTGGCCGCAAACAGTCCAACCCCGCTTTTCAACATTTATTGAACCGCATCAATCAGCTCGCCGATACTTTACAGAAACACAAATTGAAAGCGGAAGAAAGCCAACAGCTGTTTAATATGGTGATCCAGCAAATGGACGCTCTGGTGATTGCCACCAATCAGAATGGACGGCTGGTCATCCTCAATGAATCGGCCAAAAAGTTATTACCGCACGATAAATGGCAACAATTAACGTTACACGACTTATCGCTGAATGAACTAACCGAAACAGACAAAGACGTGATCCGTCTCGAGCACGATGTTTTGGGTGGCGAATACATTGTGTATCGCGATCGGTTTATCAGCGACAACCAACGACACCGGCTGTTTTTGTTAACCAAAGCCGAAGCCCTATTGCGACGCAAAGAACGCGAAGACTGGCAACGACTCATTCGCGTACTCAGTCACGAGCTGAACAACTCTTTAACCCCCATCGCCAGCTACACCCAAACCATGCTGCGAAAAGTTAAACGCGCGCAAGGGGTCGAAAACACGGAGCAATTTATTCAGGGACTCACCATGGTAAAAACACGCACCGAAGCGCTGAGCCAGTTTATTGCGAGTTACAGTCAACTGTCTCATTTACCCGCGGCTCACCCAGTTGCGACCAATTGGTACGACAAGGTCGAGAGCCTTACCCGACTGTTTGCTGACAGCCGGTTCGAACTTGCGATCGCACCTGAGTTAAAACAGGTCGCGGTCATGCTCGATCCCAACCTGTTCGAACAGCTGTTGATAAACCTGATTAAAAACGCACGCGAGTCGCTGTCGGAAAACGACGATAACACCATTGAAATTGCCGCGCGGATCGATGAGCAACAATTTACATTGAGCATTGCTGATCGCGGTCAGGGCATCGCCAACCCGGATAATTTGTTCGTACCTTTTTACAGCACCAAACCGCAGGGCAGTGGCATTGGTTTAACACTGTGTCGGCAAATTATGACGGCCCACGGTGGTACCATCAGCTTGACCAATCGGAAACAGACTCCTGGTGCCATCGCAACGCTGGTGTTTCCATTTAAGCAGACGCCCGATTAACACAGGTGCGACTGACAGGTTGTACGCGGTCGGTTAAACCCTATCGATTTCATGTTAAATTAACCTCAGAATTTTTCACCTTGGAGCCATTTATGAACATTCGATCCCTGCTTATTATGACCTTGTCGGCCTTCAGTCTGCTGCTCAGCGCCGAATCCACACAACTGACCGTTCGAGTTCTCGCCAAAGACGCCAAGTTTATCGGCACCAGTATGGAGGGCGCCGAAATTACCATTGAAAATGTGGCGACCGGAAAACTCCTGGCCAAAGGTCTGACACAGGGTGCCACGGGCGACACCCAAACCATCATGAAGACACCAAAGAAACGCGGCGATCAATTAAGCAGTGACGACAGCGCAGCGTTTACTACCGAGCTGAAACTGACCGAACCGACCAAAGTGAAAATATCGGCCACCGGTCCGATGAATCTGGGCGATAACGCGATCACCGTCTCCGCCGAATACTGGCTTATTCCCGGCAAGCACCTGAGCCATAAAGACGCCATAATGCTCGAAATGCCCGGGTTTTACATGGTTTCTGAGTTAGAAACGGATAACGCAAACAATCAGGTGACCGTTAGCAGTGAATTGCGCATGATGTGCGGCTGTCCAATAGAACCGGACGGTCTGTGGGATGCCAATCAATACGAAATTGAAGCCTACCTGATTAAAGATGGTAAGGAAATGGCGCGAAAAGTAATGAAATTTGTTGAAACAAGCCAGTTTTCGGCAACCTTTGAGCTTTCTGGCCCCGGTGCATACAAAGTAATCACCCACGCCTACGATCGTGAAACCTCAAACACCGGCTTCGACGCCATATCGTTCAATAAATAACCTTTAGTTTACCTTGGACAGTCCTTCTGTGGCTGTCCTCACCACTCATCCGACCTCCAGAGTGTCGATTTTGTGGCGAAATGTCGCAAAATTGCAGGAAAAGTAACATTTTTAAATTCTTGCACTAGACTTCGGCACAAACCTTATGCAAAATTGACATCAAATTGGATTTACAACCAGTTCGTCGATTTTCGGTACCAAATCAATCAAAAATAAGGCTTTAACCTTTTATGACTAAGTTTTTGTTACTCAACGGCCCAAATCTTAACTTGCTGGGCAGTCGAGAACCGGAAAAATACGGTCATAAAACCTTAAGCGACATCGAAAACGACACCCGGCAAGCGCTGCAAGCGTCCAGCATCGAACTGGACTGCTTTCAAAGCAACGCCGAACACGAACTGATCAACAAAATCCACGCGGCAAAAAACGAAAACGTTGAGTACATACTGTTTAATCCCGCAGCATTTACTCACACCAGTGTGGCACTTAGAGACGCCTTGCTGGCGGTATCGCTCCCGTTTACCGAGATACATTTGACCGATCCGAAAACGCGAGAGCCATTTCGACATCATTCGTTTTTTTCCGATATTGCCGAAGAAGTGATTTCTGGCCAGGGCCCGGATGGCTATCGGGTCGCCGCAGAACAAGCGGCGGCACGCTACAAAGCCATGCAGAAAGCCTGACATAAAACAAGTTTCAAACTAAAAATACTCGAACAAAAGGTTAATCATTATGGACATTCGTAAAGTTAAAAAGCTCATCGAATTACTCGAAGAATCAGGCGTCGCCGAGATTGAAATTAAAGAAGGCGAAGAAAGCGTACGAATCAGCCGTAACAGTCCTGTTTCTGCGGCCCCAGCAGCGCCTGCACCGGCACCTGTAGCGGCTCCAGTTGCAGCACCAGCGCAGCCCGCAGTAAGCGAAGCAGCCGAACCAGCCGCGGCCGACACACCAGCAGGCGAGCCTGTAAAATCGCCTATGGTAGGTACTTTTTATCGAGCGCCTTCTCCGGGTGCCAAACCCTTCGTTGAAGTGGGTGACAAAGTCAGCAAGGGCGATACCTTGTGCATCGTCGAAGCCATGAAAATGATGAATCACATCGAGTCAGAAGTGTCTGGCACGGTCAAAGCCATTCTGGTGGAAGATGCCGAACCCGTCGAGTTTGACGAAGTTCTTTTCATTGTCGAATAAATTAGCGCTAAACCAACAAATTAGGTGGACTCATGTTAGAAAAAGTCCTGATCGCCAATCGCGGCGAAATCGCGCTGAGAATTCTACGCGCATGCCGCGAACTGGGCATCAAAACTGTGGCGGTGCATTCCACAGCAGATGAAAATTTAATGCACGTTAAGCTGGCCGACGAATCGGTTTGTATCGGACCTCCCTCGCCCATGCAGAGTTATTTGAACATTCCAGCGATTATCGCCGCGGCTGAAGTTACCGATGCGGTTGCGATCCATCCGGGCTACGGCTTTTTGGCAGAAAATGCCGACTTTGCCGAGCAAGTGGAAAAATCCGGATTCACCTTTATTGGACCCAAAGCCGACACCATTCGTTTAATGGGCGACAAGGTTTCCGCAATCAACGCGATGAAAAAAGCCGGTGTGCCCTGTGTACCTGGTTCGGGCGGTCCCCTGGGCGACGACGAGCAAGAAAACAAAGCCATTGCTAAACGTATTGCCTATCCGGTCATTATTAAAGCTTCTGGCGGCGGTGGCGGTCGTGGTATGCGCGTAGTGCGCAAAGAAGAAGATTTGATTTCTTCGATTTCGTTGACCAAAAACGAAGCCCGCTCTGCTTTCGGAAATGACATGGTGTACATGGAAAAGTTTCTCGAGAACCCACGCCATGTCGAAATTCAGGTGCTGGCCGACAGTCACGGCAATGCGATTTATTTGGGGGAACGTGATTGCTCCATGCAACGGCGTCACCAGAAAGTTGTGGAAGAAGCGCCTGCACCCGGCATTACCGAAGAAATGCGTCGCTACATTGGTGAGCGTTGTGTTCAGGCGTGTAAAGAAATTGGTTATCGCGGTGCGGGTACGTTTGAGTTTTTGTACGAAAAAGGTGAGTTTTTCTTTATCGAGATGAACACCCGAGTGCAGGTTGAACATCCGGTTACCGAGTTGATCTCTGGCGTTGATATTATCAAAGAGCAATTGCGCGTTGCCGAAGGACAACCACTGTCGTTCAAGCAAGACGATATCAAACTGAAAGGCCATTCCATCGAGTGCCGAATCAATGCCGAAGATCCGGAAAGCTTTATTCCATCACCGGGCACCATCGGCACTTATCACGCTCCGGGTGGCCCGGGCGTGCGTTGGGATTCGCACATTTATGCCGGATACAAAGTACCGCCGAATTACGACTCTATGATCGGTAAGCTGATCACTTACGGTGAAACGCGAGAAGTCGCCATGGCGCGCATGCAGATGGCACTGGAAGAAGTGGTTATTGGTGGAATCAAAACCAACATTCCGTTGCAAATCCGTATCATGACCGACGAAAACTTCCAGAAAGGTGGAACCAACATTCACTATCTGGAAAAGAAACTGGAACTCGAAAAAGAAAAACAGTCGTAATCCGTTTCGCCAGCATTAAAAAAGCCGCACTTGTTGCGGCTATTTTATTTGCTTCAACTATTCTTTAGTCGAATTAGTCTAGACATAACCGTACATTCTTGATGAAGAGTTTTAATATAGTCAGACAGTCAACTTCCGCTAATATCTTAAAGCGGACATGGCCAGTACTTCAATCCTTAACTTAGGTACTTCCCGATAACGGACATGAGTTTGTCCGTTGTTGAATGCTTTCAATTTATCAATGCCTTACACAGCTCTATATTGAATGTTGGCTAATCAGTTTTTTAAATATGACTGTTGAGTGAGTCTAATGGAGACTCGGCTCCTGTTGAATTTCTTTTAACAACATGGGTATAAATTTGTGTTGTTCTCACATCATTGTGTCCGAGTAACTCTTGCACCGTTCTTAGATCTGAATTCTTCTCAAGTAAATGCGTCGCGAAACTGTGTCTTAAAGTATGGCAAGTTACTTTTTTCATGATTTTAGACTTTACAACTGCCTTCCTCAAATGTTTGGCGACAACGGTAGGGTGAATATGATGGCGACGAGTT
>JBPEWV010000054.1:0-8706 GCA_052032335.1 Pleionea sp.
CCGAATACCAAAACAACCCGCTGCAAGGCGTCAGTCTGCAAACCTTACTGGCCGAGATCGTTGATTATTATGGCTTCGAGATCTTGTACGCTTACCTGAATATCAATTGTTTTAAGACGAATCCAAGTATTGATTCGAGTTTAAAGTTTCTCAAAGAAACGGAATGGGCCCGTGAAAAGGTAGAGTCTTTTTATTTGTACAAATATAAGAATCTACCCAAAGCTTCGGCCAAGCAGTTTCAATTGCCACCTAGAGATCGCATTATTCCTGTCGATCACAAACCGGGCAAGCCAGCAGAGCTGACGTTGAAGCAAGCGAAGCATATACGGGAAATACGTAAAAAACGGGTCGAAGAAAAAGAAGCAAAGCTGGGTCATAGTGCTTATGCCAATAAAAAACCACGTCGCGAATCGGTGAAAAAGAAACCGGCGGCTAGTTCCAAGTCGAACAACTCTAAAGACGACGATCCCTGGGCGAGCTGGAAGAAATAGCCAGTTGATAATCTCTTCGAGATTGGCGTTGTATCACTCTAAATAAATTTAGCAAAACCCAATTTGAGAAGATCCAATCCACCTGCTGGTAATCGTCGTAATAGTCGGTGATATTAAACAAAAATAAGAACGATGGAGATGATGATGAGTGCCTCGATAGCAAAACAGGGTTTGGGATTAGTGGGCTGGATTATTTTGTGCTTCATTGCATCGGCCATTGGCGCATTGGGTTCCATGAACGCTCCGTCTTTTTATGCCGAACTGACCCAGCCCAGTTGGGCGCCAGCACCCTGGCTTTTTGGGCCGGTGTGGACGCTGCTTTACACCATGATGGCAGTATCTGCCTGGCTAATCTGGCGAAAGGGTGGTTTTAAACAACATACGCTTCTGTTATCGGTTTTTCTCGGTCAATTAATCTTAAATGCTTTGTGGAGCTGGATCTTTTTTGCCTGGTTGCAAGGTGGATGGGCCTTTTTCGAAATCTTACTGTTGGCGATGTCGATACTGCTAACCATAGGGTTATTCGCCCGTGCTAGCAAAGCAGCCGCGCTGTTATTGGTTCCTTATTTCGGCTGGGTGTGTTTTGCATCGGCATTGAACTTTAGTTTATGGCAAATGAATCCTTCTATATTGTGACCGATGTTTTCTTTATGATCTTAGTGTTTAATTGGTAACCCGGTAAGGTTGTTACACGCAAATTTTGATTTTCACTTAAACGGAGGTTGCCGTTTTAGCCATTTTGCCAGTTTGGACTGCAAATCTGCCGGATCGATCGGTTTCGCGATGTGATCGTCCATTCCAGCATCGAGACATTTTTGAATATCGCCTTCAAAAGCATTGGCGGTTAACGCAAGGATCGGGATGTCTTTCTTCGTCGTGTTGTCTTGTCGAATTAATCGCGTTGCTTCATAACCGTCCATTTCTGGCATCAGACAATCCATTAAAATCAAGTCAAAGTCGTGTTTATGGAATAAGTCCAGCGGTTCATTTCCTTCGGCCGCGGTTTCATAGGAGAGTCCAAGTTTTTTCAGAAAGCTTTGCGCGATCAACTGATTGACCGAATTGTCTTCAACGAGTAACACGTGCCCAACCATCGACGAATGGATGTGTTTTGATCTGGTCTCATCGATGGATTCTGACTGATGGGTGTTTTAAACTAAAGGTAGAGTAAACCAGAAGGTTGACCCTTCGCCAAGGGTGCTTGTTACGCCAATTTCTCCGCCCATTAATTCGACCAACGACTTCGAAATTGATAACCCCAAGCCGGTTCCACCGTATTGCCGAGTGGTGCTCTGATCGGCTTGTCGAAATCGTTTAAACAAGCGATCCATTTGCTGTTGACTCAAACCAATGCCGGTGTCGGTAACTTCAAAACGCAATAACTCTTGTGTCGCTGCATCTGATAAATCTTTCTCTATCGAACGCACCGATAAGGAGACCTTGCCCTCCTTGGTGAACTTAAGCGCATTACTCAAGAGGTTATTGAGTACCTGCTTAATGCGCAAGCTGTCACCCAGGTATCGATTGAACAACAACTTATCACTGTGGCACTCCAGCGCGGTTGAACTTTCTGACAGTTTAAGTTTGTAGGTGCTGATGACTTCGTCGATTAAAGTGTCTAGCTCAAAGGGAACTTCTGACAATTCAAGTTTACCCGCCTCAATTTTCGAAACTTCCAGAATGCTGTTTAATATCTCACTTAAGGTCGTCGAGCTACTCAGCGCCAGATCAACCAGTCGAGTTTGCTCTTTAGATAACGATGAGTCTTGCAGCAGTGTCAGTGCACCAACAATGCCATTCATTGGCGTACGGATTTCGTGGCTCATATTAGACAGAAAATCGGTTTTGTGTTGGTTGGCTTTTCGCAGCTTCTGCTCTTGCTCGAGTCGATACAGTTCGCCTTCAATCCAGCTTGCCATTAATCTTATTGCGTCGATATCGACGTCTTTGAATTGTCTTGAATAGGGAACCGGACTGGAAAAGTTCAGCGTACCGTACTGTTTGCCGTGTTGCCGAATGGGAATCCCAATATAGGACTCCAGCTGAAACGCTTGGTAAGCAGGATGTCTGGAGAATTCGTTATGTTGACCCACGTGCTCGATCGCGACAGGACCGTTGGCATTGCAGGCGATGTTGCAGTAGGTAATTCCCAAATCAAATTGGTCGCCTGGCTTGAGTTCTACATCATCGGGAGTGACACAGTGCAGAACGGTATAAACATCATTTTCAATTTTTGAAAGAATCGCAATATCGAGGTTAAAACGTTCCAATCCTAATTTGAGCAGTTCGACGATCTGATGCTCGAATCCATGTTCGTAATCGTTGGTGATTTCATAGATGCGGCGAATAAGCCGCTCACTGGTCGATATTTCCTGCATTGTTTACCTCTGAACAATTTTAACTGATTCAGGCTTTCCTTCTTAATACTTTTTAGTTTAGACAATTTCAGTGGTCGTTAGAAACTTAAAATTTTGCGAACTCAAAGCGTGTAATGCAGTGACACGGGATGAGTTTATGGATTTCGGTCAAGTTTGAACCAAGGGCACCAGATGAAAGTGGAAAAAATACCAGTTTTACGCTTTATTTAAAGTTGCGCGAGCGCATTCGTCATTCTTTGACCTAAACACCCCAGGTTTATTTGAATTAGCGAAAAACATAAGAAAATTAATCAGTTACAGGAAGAGTTGTGTTTAAGAGCATCCGAAATCTAAACCTGCGTTGGAAAATTCAGGCGGCTTTGTCGCTGATGACTTTATTTTTATTGCTGTACACCGGGATTACCGAAATTGTGCAATTGAATGCCTTGATCGAACAAACCGATTCGGCTTCGGAACAGAGCGCCGGACTGGTGCAGTCGATCGAGTCGATGAAGCAGGCGATTATCTGGCGTGCGGTTATTATTTTTTTAGTCTTGCTTCCCATCAATTACGTCATGGCCAAGTTATTTGTTAAACCGCTAACCGACTTGAACACTTCGTTGTTGAAAATCGAGCAGGGAGACTTGACCCAGCACATCACCGAGCACGCCAAAGACGAGATTGGAGATATCGAGCGACACCTGAATATTATTCTCACCATGTTGAACAAGGTGCTCAACAGCGTGCAACATGGTTCGGTTCATATTGGACAATCAGCGCATCAAATTGCGGCGGTGGCAAAAGACATAGAAGAAATAAGTATTGCCGAAAAGAATCGGTCAGAACAAGTACACAGTGCGACCGATGAACTGAGACGGGCGTCAACCGATGTGCTGGAAATCAGTCGGTCGACTCAGCAGCAGGCGGTTGAATCGGCGAAAAGTTCGGCCCAGGGCATTCAACTGATGCAAGATGTGATTCACGAGATGTTGGGCATCAATTCTGAAATCAGTTCGGCGGCCGAAAATATCAGGGCGTTACAAAATTCGGTAGAAACCATTGTGCATGCACTTAAAAACATCACAGGCATCGCCGAACAAACCAATTTGTTGGCGCTTAATGCCGCGATCGAGGCTGCGCGTGCCGGCGATACTGGGCGAGGATTTGCCGTGGTTGCCGATGAAGTGCGCTCATTGTCGGTACGAACCTCCGAGTCGGCCAGCGAAGTGTCGTCGATTATTGACGGCCTCAGTAAAAACATGGCGAAAAGCACGGCCATGATGGACAACCTGGTGTCATTGGTGCAAAGCAATCAACAAAAGACTCAAGAAACCGAAGGATTGATTTCTGACATGGAATACCGCATTCAACAGTTTGTTGGTAACTCGGACGAAATCTTTGAGCGAGTGTCGTCTCAGCTTGAGCAGTTCAATCGGTTAGAAGAAACCTTGAAAAAGCTTTTCAATACGCTGGACGAAAACAGCGCCAAAATTTCCAATACGGCGAATATTTCGCAATCGTTATTTACTTTAACGGAAAATTTAAAAGGTAATTTGAAAGGCCTGACTTTTGAATATCGCGGTGCCGATACGGACGATGAAGATAAAGACGATCGCCGACGCAAAGCCCGTCAAAGCGGTACTTTACTTTTGGGCATTTATCATAAGGACGATTATTTTGAAGGCTTGAGCCAGGATATGAGCGATTCGGGCATGCGTATGATTACCAAAGCGATTCTGCATAAGCAGGATCGCGTTAAGTTGTCGATCAGACCACCCGCCGACCAACTCTCCGAGTATATGGAAGGAGAGACCATCAACGTCGAGGCCGAAGTCATCTGGCATAAATCGAAGCAGCATATTACAGACATGGAAAGTTACGGCTTACGATTTATCAATTTAACTCCTGAGCAAGTTCGACAGCTAAAGCATTGTTGTGAGTTTTTTGGATAACTTTTCGAATGGTTAGTCCACTTGATAAAAATGCCGGCTTTCAGAGCCAGCGAGCGACTTTAGCTGCATAATCCTGGTACTGATGCGCAAATCTTTCTGATAAATGTTTCTCTTCGGCAAGAATTTGTACGTGCAACGATACCCATCCAGCCGCCAGGCAGATCAACGTAAAGAGGGATGGCAGTGCAAGAAAGAAACCAAGCTGAGCGATCGCGACCGAAAGATACATGGGGTTACGCGAGTAGCGATAAAGACCGTTTGTTTTTAGCTGAGTTGGTCCTACAGGATTAATTCCGGAGCGCCATTCGGAGCCGAGAGAATGGTTTGTAACGACCGCCCAGAAAAAACCAAAGGTTAGTAAAAGGTGACCAGTAATCATCAGAACAGGGATTTTCAATACTGGTATTTGATACAAATAGTTATCAATTTCTGGTAATGGCCATCGCAATAGACAAACCAGCCAAATGGTCATTCGGAATAGTCGGAATACCATATGATTCCACCAAGTGCAGCTGCGGCTGTTGCCGGGAAAAACCACCTCTTCGGACAGTTGGCGTTTTTTGTAGATGATCAAGCCAGTGTAAAACAGGGCGACGCCAGTAAAAAACAGTGCCAGATAAGCTCGAGAAAACGTTTCGAGAGTGGGCATTAATTCCATAAAAGCCTGCCGCTAGAAAAGTGATGTTGGCACTATAGCACAATAAGGTTCATCGTTTTATAACCGCTGCGGATTATAAAACATTGTTTTTGCATCGTTTCAACGCGAGACATAGGCTTTGTTAAAACGGTTACACAATGCAACTAACTGGTTAACTTGGGACCAATAAAAAAGCCCGCGATTTGCGGGCTTTTCAGATTCGACAAGGTCAAAGGCGGTTTACTTCTTACCTTTTTTATCGTCTTCAGCAGCAGTTTTGATCAGCTCCAGCAACTCTTCGTTCAATGCTGGGACTTTTTCTAATGCATCTTTGTCTTCAGTCACTTCTGCCAACTTGTTGAACTGTTCGTTCGCCAATTTGTTGAGTTCAGAATAAGCCTCTGACAATTCAACGGCCTTTTTCAGAACATCCTTTTGTTCTGCAACCGTGGTTTCTGCCGTTTGCTTTTCTTTGCGAAGCTTTTTGCTTAAATCTTCTGCTTGCTTACGCGCTTTCGATTCGTCCATTTTTTCTTTCTTCAGCGCTTTCATTTTTTTCACTACGTTCTCAGGAGTATCGGCAAGAACTTTAGTGATTTGCTTAATCTCTTTTTGTTTTTCGGCCAGTTGAGCTTTTACCTTTTTTAACTCGTCGGCATTGTTGGCTCGGTTGGCTTCCATAGACTGCTCTGCGGCTTCCTTCGCTGCGAGCGCCTCGTCGCGTTCAGCTTCGGCAACCTTGGTTGCTTTTTCGGCTGCGTCGACTTTGGTTTGCATATCAGCAATGGCTTTTTCTGCTTTTTCTTGAGCTGCTTTGATCTCAGCTTCAGCGTTGTTTGCCATGTTTATAGTTTTGTTTAAAGCTGCTTCCAGCTCTTCCGAGGTGTATTCTTCAGGAAGTCCTAGACCTTTAGCGGCAGTTTGCATAAGTACCTGCTTGCTAATGGCGAGTTCTTTCCACACCTGTAATTGGACTTCAACACTTGCTTGTTCCAATGCTGTCTCCTCTACTGCTTAAAATTTGCGCGGAATAATACAAGAAAAGTAGCGAAATATCTAGAAAAGTTGGAAAAATAAGCAAAACAAATCCGTTTATTCGACAAAGAATAATATTTGCACAACGAAAAAATGGTCTTATCTTATTGATTTATTTAGGTAAAACTCGAATTTTCAAGAAAAATACTTTGAATTGAAAATATACTCAATGTTTTACCAATTAATCAAAACTGGGCTATAAAACTCGTATTTTTATATGAACCTTTAGAAAAAATAACAAATTGGATCCTTTATTGAGGTAATGCTTATAAATGCATGAGCACACGGGACTTTATGCAATTTTAATTCGATCTTTCACTAAGCTTGTTCGCAAGTGACTTTGCGTTGTGAAAGCTCCTCAATTTGACGGTCTTTTCGTTCCCAAATGCCATTCAGCCAATTCTGAACTTTAATGCGGGTGTCGTTCTGGGTCATATCGCCAATCAGCTCGGGGTCGATTTCCAGTACCTCAACAATAACATTGACGGTGTTCAGTCGGCCGCACAGGAAGTCCCAGAAACTGGGGATCCCGTCGGGGTAATGAATAGTGACATCAACAACCGTGTGCATTTGCTCGCCGAGAATGGATAAAACGGTACCCACGCCACCCGATTTCGGCTTGAGTAAATGCTGGTAAGGGCTTTTCTGGCGCTCTGATTTTGCTGGCGTAAATCGTGTGCCTTCGACAAAATTCATGACCGATATGGGGATGTGTTTGAACTTTTCGCAGGCCTTTTTGGTGGTTTCCAGATCTTGGCCTTTCTTGTGCGGGTATTTTTTTAAATAGGCTTTGTTGTGACGCTTCATAAAGGGAAAGTCGAGTGCCCACCAGGCTATACCCAATAGCGGTACGAATATCAGTTCTTTTTTCAGAAAGAACTTCAGAAACGGAATTTTACGATTGAAGATTCGTTGCAACAGGTAAATGTCGACCCAGGATTGATGGTTGGCTATGACCATATACCATTGGTCTGTGGAAAACGATTGCTCTTTCGGCCAGATAACATTCACTTTGCACAAGTTATTGGCCATCAGGCTGTTAAGTGATATCCAGCACGAGGCGGATTCATTAAGTAACAGCGTAAAGAATTTTCGTAATGCGGGTATCGGGAGACTCAATTTTAAAAATGATAGAACCAAAACAGGAATGATCCAAATGAGTACGTTTGTAACAAACAATACCATCGCGATCGCGCCAATCAGCGTGCGCGCTAAAGCCTTCATGCGTATTTACTCTTTATTAATTTTGTTTGAACAGGTTTTGCCAGAAATCTTGTTGCATTGACGCCATTTTCTTCATGTCGTCGGGCATAAACTGCTGAATTAAACTCATCGCGTCGTATTCGCCCGATTCGATTTTCTGTTTGGCTTCTTCGATAAGTGCCTGGTGAATCTCTGTCATATCGGGCATGCCGAAAAAGCGGCGCCATTCTTCTGGGGTTGCATCGATTTCAAAGTTAACTTTCATACCAATGACCTCGGTAGGTGGCTGGTGACCGTGAAAGGGTCAATTTAATGATGTGCTAAGTTTACCGGATTGAACTGCGGGGCGATAGCATCCTGATTCGGAAACGTCGCCCCAACGTTATGTCCTAGTCTTCTAAGTAGGTGTATCCCTGTAGACCATTGGTTAACTCACTGAGGTAGGATTGTTGCGTGTCGGCGTCCAGTTCGCTTTGAGCCAGTTGCGTTTGGTAACGTTGTTCCAGCATTTTGTGGTCAAAGTGGACAATTGAGAGCGCTTCAGCAACGGTGTCTCCATCAGTAAACTCAAGCTCTTCAAATTCACCATTGGGCTTCAATTCGATGTGTGCCGAGTGGGTATCGCCGAACAAGTTGTGTAACGCGCCCAGAATTTCCTGATAAGCACCAACCATAAATATGCCGACCAGAAATTTCTCGTCGTAGGCAATATCGGGTAACAACAAACTGGATTCGATGGAGCGACCGTTGACGTAACGTTCGATACGACCATCAGAATCGCAGGTAATGTCCTTTAAGATCCCTCGACTGGTGAGCGGTTGGTTTAAGTGATGGATCGGCACCACCGGGAAAATTTGTCCCACGCCCCAGGCATCGGGCAGTGATTGAAACAAGCTGAAGTTGCAGAACAGTTTATCCGCCAGTTTATTATTTAATTCGGTAACAATGGCTTCGTTGCCCGGAATGGTCTCATCCAATAGTGGATGAATTTTTCGGCAAATGGCGAAGTACAGCTGTTCCGCTCGCGCCCA
>JBPEWV010000055.1:0-15275 GCA_052032335.1 Pleionea sp.
AGTCGTTTGCTCAAACAAGTGATTCGATTTTGTGTTATCTTGGGATTGGCCGGTGACAATCATAAAGGGTTTTTACGCGAAGAACCCAGCGGTCTCATCGATACTTATGCATTAGAGTTAGTCGCTTTGAATGCGTCTGATTATTTAGAAAGGTTATACCGTCAATTGCGTAGCGTAATATTCTTTTCTGGAACCTTGCGACCTGCGCCATTCGTGCGTCAGTCATTGGGAATGTATGATGAGATTCCATTAAAAGTTGCGCCCTCGGTCTTTTCTGAAGAACAATCGTGTGTGTTGATTTCAAACGTCATAGACACACGATATCAAAACCGAGAGCAGCATATCGATGCAATCGCAGAAGCCATTCACTGCGTTTATCAAAGCAAACCGGCAAACTACTTGGCGAGCTTCGGTAGCTATGCTTTTATGGAACAAGTGCTGAGTGCTTATCAGTTGCGTTATGGTGATAAACATGTTCGGGTGCAAGAGCGTCATCTTTCCGAATTGCAAAAACAGCACTTTATTCATGAGTTTTTTCAGCGGCAAGGCATCCTGGGGTTTGTCATCGCTGGAGGATACTTTACCGAAGGCATCGATTTCCCGGGTGACACGCTCCAGGGTGTGATTATTGCGGGTACCGGTTTACCTCAAGTCAGTGAATTACAACAAGCCATAAAGCAGAACTATGAGGACGCAGGATTGAATGGCTTTGATTTGGCCTACCGTTATCCCGGGCTTCAGCGAGTGTTGCAGACTGCGGGGCGCGTTATTCGCAGCGAAACCGATCGCGGAGTGATAGTGTTACTGGACAAACGCTTTCATCAAGCTATTTATCGTCAGTATTTTCCTGATATTTGGCAGCCGAAAGCATTTAGCAACACTGAGCAACTTGCAACATCGCTGCAAAAGTTCTGGGGTTCGACAGAGACTAGCGATTAACTTATGCTTAGCACAAACGTTTGATATTGGAGTTTGGTAATGGAATTTATTGTAGCGCTGCTCATTGTCATTTTGGTTACGGTGTTTCCGGTTATGATTTCTGCGCGAGCTTTGAAAGCTCGTAACACCGGTTTCTGGATTTGTTTATTGGCGGTCATTTGCTCTTCTCTGGTGGGTGGGTTTGTCAGTGAGTTGTTCTCAAATCAGTTTATTTCTGTTGTGGTCGCTTTTGTGGCTACTGCGATCATCTACTCTGTTGTTTTGGGCGCAGGGTTTGTTAAGAGTCTGCTTATCGCCTTACTTTCGATTGTTATTCAAATCGGCATTGTCTTTATTATTGGAACACTGGGGCTGGCTGCGTTTTCTTTATAGGTGCTGAACTCCTGGATGTATTCGGTAATGCAGCCTGCCTACTATCACAATGCCCTAAGATTGAGCGCAGTAAAAACAGGGATTATTGAACGCCAGGTCTCTTAAAATCTAACCATTCGAAGACCGTCTGACACGCGTCCAGTCGCCATGACCAGTCACGAACATCAGTCTTTCGCCAGTTAATACGACTCAAAAGCTGAAATTTTCTGATAAAGGACTATCTTTATTGAAGTAACTGTAACAGAGATTTGTGGTGGCCATGTTCCTTGCAATTAGCCGGTTCAAAGTGAGTAACGATAGGCAACAAGATGTTCGAAAGGCATTCTTAAACCGTCCCCATCTTGTTGATAGCGTAACGGGTTTCCTGGATATGGAAGTCTATTCGCCGACAGATGATGCTCGTGAATTCTGGCTTTTGACCCGTTGGACAGACGAGGCAAGCTTTCTGGCCTGGCATAATAGCAGTGCTCACAAACAGTCTCATAAAGGGATACCCAAAGGACTAAAACTTGATCCTAAGGCAACTTTTATTCGTCATTTTAATAAAGTCTCAGATTAGCAATTCAAACGGAGCACAAAGATGACCGGTGCTATTAAACTTGAACCAGAAGTCTACAATCAACTGGCTAAAATTATTGTGGATCGACATTATCTACTCAACCCAAAATTAAAGCAGTCGTATGGTCCCGAAGGTGAGCAGAAGTGTATCGACGATGCGGTCATTCATCTTACCTATTTACAGCAGGCGCTGGATAATGACAGCGAACAATTATTTGTCGATTACGTGATGTGGGCGAAAACCTTATTTGAAGGCATTAACTTACCCATCTCACACCTTCAGGAACACTTAAGTGTGATGGGCGATGTGTTGCGAGAATCACTGAGTCAGGAAGATGCCGGTAAAGTGAGTCAAATCATTACCGCAGCTGAATCCGAGTTAAACACAGAGTCGCAAACAATTCGTTCGTTTCTTACTCCGGACATGCCGCACCATGAGTTAGCCAGAAAATATTTGGACTTATTATTGGCATCGAGTCGAACAGAAGCCAGCCAGTTGATTTTAAAGTCGGTTCGCGATGAAAAAATAGCGGTACAAGATATTTATCTGTTCGTCTTTCAGCCGTGTCAGCGTGAAGTCGGACTGTTGTGGCAGACCGGTAAAATGAGCGTGGCACAGGAACATTTTTGCACCGCTGCGACGCAACTTTGTATGTCACAGCTTTACCCTTACATCTTTGGCTCCGAGAAGACCGGCCATATCTCGGTGATCACCTGTGCCGAAGGCGAGTTGCACGAAGTGGGTGTTCGTATGGTCGCAGACTTGCTAGAAATGAACGGCTGGGATGCTTTCTATCTCGGCGCCAACGTACCCATTGATAGCGTTATCGACTTTGTTAAAGAGAAGCAACCCGATATGGTCGGTATTTCGGCGACCATCACTTCACACTTACCTCAGGTCAAAGAGCTGATAGAAAAAATCAGAGCCGTCGAAACCAAACATACTTGCATTATGGTTGGCGGGTATCCTTTTAATGTATCTCCCGAGTTGTATAAAGAGTTGGGCGCTGACGCTCATTCATCGGATGCCATGATGGCAATAGACACCGCCAATCATTTAGCCAAGGAGGCTTAACGATGAGTCGTTCACTCGGGTTAGCGCTTGAGGTCGATAAAGCCGGAAAGATTAAGCGGGTATTATTCAATGACGTTAGCGATACCATCGCCGTGAGTAAGCTGTTTCCCACTATTTTGCATCGTGGGGAGTTTTCGGCTTCATTGGATTTTTTAAATCGACTGCGTAATGAAAGAATGCTGGTTGATGTGCCTTTGGCCATAGAAGTCGGTGAGCAAGTAAAGAGTTTTTACTTTACTGGAGTGAAAAATGACGACGATTACGTACTAATCGCGTCCAGCGATCAAGGAATGGACTCATCGATCTATGATGAGATTGCCAAAGTTAATAACGAACTGGCCAATCAACTCAGAGAGTCAATGAAAAGTAATATGCAGCGATCGGGGGCTGTCAATGAACCCGGCCTCGACGAGTTTTCCAAGTTGAATAATGAGTTAGTCAATACGCAAAGAGAGTTGAGCAAGTCCAATAAAAGGCTTGCATCGTTAATTGAACAAAAAAATGAGCTGATCGGTATTGCTGCTCACGATTTGAGAAATCCGCTCGCCGTCATTTCGGGCTACATACAATTCGTCAAAGGCACCAGCGATAACCTGAACGAAGGTCAGTTACAAATGTTGGACAAAGCCGTCGACACCACGAAAAAAATGACACACATGTTAGAAGAGCTTTTAGACATGAGTGAGCTTGAGTCGGGTAAAGTGGTTCTGAACTTAACTGATGATGATATTGTTAAGTTGGTGCGAGAAGCGGTTGAGTTGAATCAGGTAATTGCTGACAAGAAAAATATTAATATTCATTTTGAAACATCCGGCAAAATCGTATTGAGAATGGATGCCTCAAAAATTGAACAGGTGATTAATAATTTTATCAGTAACGCCGTTAAATACTCACACCCAAAAACCCAGGTGTATGTGACTATTGAGCATGACAACGATAAGGTTACTGTGAAAGTAAGGGATGAAGGACAGGGAATTCCGAAAGATGAGTTAAAAAAGGTTTTTGAACCTTTTAAGACAACCAGTGTTAAGGCGACGGCGGGAGAAAAGTCGACGGGGTTGGGATTGGCAATAACCCGAAAGGTCATTGAGGCACATAAAGGAACGATAGGCGTGAGCAGCGAGGTGAACGTTGGAACAGAGTTCCACTTCTCATTACCTAAGTCGCTTTGATAATGGTTCGACGATAGACACTAAGCGCTTACAACGATCGATCCATCGGTGTGAGTATATCAGACGCCGATGTTATCTGGTTGCGTCCATTTTTCTTCGAGTGATACAAACTGGTATCAGCGGAAACCAGCATCTCCTCACCATTTAAGCCTGGAAAATCTTCAGTGCAAATGAGTCCTGCTGAGAACGAACAGGTAAATTTTTTATTATCACTGGTGAATTCAACTTGATTGAAGGACTGGCGAATGTTGTCAAAAATATTGTACGCTTGTTGCGCAGAGCACTCGGGTAGCACGGCTACGAATTCCTCTCCCCCGTAGCGACCAATTATGTCGGTATTTCTGAGACGTTGTTGTAAAACGATCGAAATAGCGGAAATCACGACATCGCCAATGGCATGCCCGTAATTGTCGTTCACCGCCTTAAAGTGATCGATATCAAGCATAACAACGGTGCACGGCTTTGAGTTTCGATGACTGCGGGTCACCTCATGATTCACCGCTTCTTTGATCACCGCGTGTTTGAGTAAGCCGGTCAGCCCGTCTCTGGAGATTTTTTCGTCCAGCTGACGCGTTCTTATAACTCTGGCTCGAACTGTGGATATCAGTTGAACATCATTAATCGGCTTGGTGAGAAAGTCTTCAGCTCCTTGCTCTAATGCGTTAGCTTGAATTTCAATATCCGTCTCGGCACTTAAGTAGAGAATCGGTAAACTCATCCACTTTTCATGTTGACGAATGACTCCGGCGAGTTCGATGCCACTGTAACCGGGCATATGCAAATCCATCAAAACGACTTCCGGGTTAAACTCATTGAGTAATTCGATGATGCGTTCTGGTTCCAATAGGTATTTGGCTTCAAAGCCAGCGGACTCTAAGACCAGTTTAAAATGTTGCGCTAAGTCTTCATCGTCTTCAACGATGAGTATGCTTGAGCCGGGAAGATTTTGGGCTTCGAATACCCGGCGCAAATGATTAACGATCGCAGGAACTGACACCGGCTTGAGAAAGTACCCTTTGGCTTTTAGTTGGACAGCGCGAATTCGAGAGTCGAAATCATCGTAGGCCGACATAAAAATAATCGGGCACTTTAATTGTTGTAAGTTGCTGGATTGGCCAAATTTTTCAGTGGCATTGAGCTTGGCTTCTTCAAACATGACATCAATGACGATTGCATCGGGCTCTTGCTTCTGAGCTGCAATGTCTGCGTCGTTTAAGCTGTGAAAAACTTCCGTTGAATAGCCAAAGGTCTCGAACTGTCGTTTCAGTTCGTTGGCGAGTAACTGGTCGTCTTCTATTAACCAAAGACGATTGCCAAGTTGTTCAACCGCCGGCATCATTTTTTCGCTGGCTTCAAAAGAAGCGCTGGCATCCATAACGGTGCTCACCGAGACGATTTTATCGAGATCCGTCTTGAGTTCGGAAATTTCATCGGCAGAGAGCTCGTACCGCCCACTTTTAATTTTTTGGTTGATTTTTCGTTCAATGGCTCTGGCTTTCAAACCTAACTCGCTCAAGCCAAACGTTCCGCTGGTACCGGCCATTTTATGGAACAATTGACGCAAGTTTTCGAGCTGTGACTGATGGCAACTCTGGTTGTCCAGCTCGTTTAATGTGTGTTTAATTTTGGCAAAGTCTTCAGGCAAGCGCGCGGTATAGGACTCTTTTAGCTGCTGTAAAGCAGCATTAAAGTTTTCGGCTGTTTTTTTCGAGTTCATAGTTGGTCGCTGATGGCATTAATCTGATCGGACAAGGTCATTGGGTCAAAGGGTTTGACAATGACATCGATCGCACCAAGTGCCTTTAGTTTGTCGATTTCGTCTGGTCGTGTTTCGCCGGTAATGAATACTGCGGGTAAGTTGGAAAAGTCTGTGGTGGAGTGAATCTTGGACAAGGTTTCCGGGCCGTCCATTTCTGGCATATTGGAGTCAAGCAAAACGATATCGGGCGTAAAGCTCTGCAACGCAAGCAGTGCACTTTTGCCCGAGTCACAGGCCTTCACAGTAAAGCCTCCGAGCTGTGACAAAGACATTTCAGCCAATTGACGGATCATCGAGTCGTCATCTACTAGAAGTATGTTGTTTATTTGAGCCAAAGTGAGGGCCTTATTCAGCGAGATATTCCTCTTTTATTTTTAGTTAAAAAATCGGTTTTTATCAACTAAGCCATTTTACAACCGTTAACCCAATACCCGATCGCGTAAGTAAACGAGTCGAGTGCTCGCCCTAGACGCTGGGGTCAACGAGTTTTATGCATCAACCGATGCAACCCGATACACGTTTGCAGTGACACAATATCTGAGTTCTTGAGTCGACTGACGGTTATCCTTGATAAAATAACGGCAGTCGTCATCCTGTTTCAACGGTGTGGCCGTGATCAGTCGAGCTTATCGATACTCTTAAAAATTTCACTTAAAACGGCCTTTTCATCGTCAGCAATTTCCGGTCGCCAAACATCAAAGATCAACACGACTCGACGACTATCGCTGTCGTTTTTCGCCTCGTGCTCTATGGTGTCATCAAAGATCATCAGCTCGTTTTCTTTAACAGAACGTTTGTCGTTGCCGACGCGCAAAAAGCAGCCGTCGGGAACGATAAGTGGTAAGTGACACAACAGCCGAACATTGATTTCACCATGATGTGGTTGAATGTGAGTTCCCGGCTGTAATTGCGAAAATAATATATTAGGCGAACGTCCGGCTATGGTGGGGATTGGTGCCTGATTAACAATGTCAAAGGTCTTGGGGCAACGCTCGATATTTTCATGAATTTTGCGGCCGGAGCGATAAAGGTGGAATGAGCTCCAGCTTTTGTTTTTATAGAAGCCGAGATCACCGGTTTGCGCTGCATTGGGATTGTGGTCGACGTAAGGCTCGAACAGATCCTCATCATGAAGCAGCGATTGCAATTCCTCTTCTATTGCCGCCTTACCCTCAAGAATGGCTTCTGTCCATTTGAACTCTTTGGGTGAGTAAAATTGTCGGTGTGGCAACTCGGGCAGGTAAAAAGCGGTCGGTCGCTGTGGATAAAGTTGCTTTTTACCCATTAAGATATCGAGCGCCTGATGTACCCGGTTATCTCTGGATTGTCCGGTGAACCCGAGTCTTTCTATGCACTGGTTCATTTCATCTTCAAAAATCTGTTGCGTCTTTTGGCAAGCCTGTTGAGCACGCATCAATTCTTGTTTTATTTGCGGAGACAGCTGGGTTTGACCATGGGCCAGTTTTAATGCTCCCATGTAAAAGGTGGCGGCTGTTTTAATTTTCCCTTTACCGCTTAAAGCATCGGCTTTAATGATATTGGCATTAATGTCTCTTGGGTACTCCACAAGGTAGTCGTCAATTGCCGACAGACAGTCGTCAAATTTCGAAAGACTGCGTGCCACAATGGCCAATCCGAGAGAAGCTCGAGGATTTTTCTCACCATTATTGCGAGCGTTCGAAAGGTGTTTGAAGGCTTGTTCCAAATTACCTTGTTGCAGGTATTCGAGGCCGGTTTGAGCGTCTTGTGAAAGGGTCGTCATATTAGTCTGGACACAACCGTTTTTTGAGTGATAATTAAGTGGGCAATATAACTGATTCGAGTCGCAATGCCTATAGGCGTATTACGATGGTGTCGAAACAGCGCCCTTGTGTGGCGACGTTTAATGGGTTCAATCAGGGAGTGGAATATCGATGAAATTCGAATGTCTGTGTGGGGCCGTGGCTTTTGAAATTGCTGAAGCCATTCCTAATTTTTATCAATGCCATTGTTCGTTGTGCCGAAAGCAAAGCGGCACGGCATCTAATGCAGCCACTTTTGTAAAGCTTGATAACTTGAACTGGGTTCAAGGTCGAGACAATATCCGATCTTATAAAATAGACAGCGGATTCCGTAGCGACTTTTGCAATACCTGTGGTTGCCCAGTTCCCAATCAGTTACGTGGGCTTTCGTACTACTGGGTGCCGGCAGGATTACTAGAAGGAGTGAAAGAGCGCAAAGTGGTGTTGCATTTGCACTGCGGCTCGAAAGCCGATTGGGATAATATTCCTGCGGATTCTTTGCATTTTTCAACCATGCCCGACTTCGATACGATTTATGAGATTTTAAATAAAAATGTCAAACATGAAGGCTAAAGTTATCAACAATAATGATTCATCCGAATATTATTTTAAAGAAGGCTGCTTCATAAACGAGTGGTCGAATTCTGCAGCGGATGAAGCGGTGTCGATTGCTCGTGCTCGAGTAGAGCCAGGGCAAACTACCCAATGGCACCGCCTGGACTCGATTACCGAAAGGTACGTCATTTTGCAAGGTGAAGGAATTGTTGAAGTCGAAGGGTTGGAGACGCAAAAGGTGTCCCAGGGCGACGTGGTCATTATTCCTGAAAACACCTGGCAGCGCATAACCAATAACAAAAATACGGACTTGGTTTTTTTGGCAATTTGCTCGCCTCGGTTTAACAGTAAGCAATACATTGAACGTGAGTAGCTTGCGTGGTTCGTCTGCAAATCTGACCGTGTATCTAAGTATTGTCAAACGCAACCCTCAACATCGCAGAGGCGATACAGCCTCCGGATGTTGATCGGCGAATAAAAGTTACTGCTGTCGAAGATTTCGAATGTCTTGATAGATATCCCATATACTGATCGCGGCAATTATCGCGAGGGTGGAATAAACCACTGAGTTTACGATTTCGATTAATCGCTCGGTGGCTACTTGCTGTGTTAATACTTCGCCAAAGCTGACGAAGCTGTTCATCTGGGCGATGTAAATTAATAACCCAAGCGTCACCAGATTGAGTAATATATCAGCGAACAAGCTGATTTGATTCCAGCCGGCGAGCACGAATTTATGCAAGCTGAGCACTATTGAACCTGCAGTGATTACAGCGATCGGCCAATAAACATGAGACCACTCGTCACTTAATTTTAGAATCAATGTATTGCCATCGACGGTAACATCCGAAGGAAAACTGATTAAGTTTAACCACCAGGCAAAGAACAGCCCATAGATGATAGCTTCAAATATCGACTCCAGACGACTGATGGGAAGCTTCGCTTGTTGTCGGGTTAGATTTTCCGGCGACCAGGCGTAGAGAAAATTTAACGTCTCCTGATTCTTCGGTAAGCAATAAAACCCGATAGTGATTAAGGCAAATATGAAAATGCCGTTATCAATTGCATCAAAGACAATGGCGATCCCACTGCTGATCAATCGATTCGACTCAACGATCTCGGGAATGGACAACAGAAAGGTCAAAACTACGCAGATGACCAGGCCGAACTCAAGGGCCTTTTTGTACATCGGAAACAACTCTGGGCCAATAAGCTGCTGATTCGGTAAGTAAGCAGAGGCGACTTTCATCGGATGCCCCATTCGTTGCAGTAGGTCGGCTTGCTCGTTGTCTGTCAGAGGGCGATTGAGCTCTTCTTCCATGTCTTCCTTACGCGCTAATAGCGATGCTTCTAACTCATCCGACACTTCCTGTTTTAATTCATCAGGTAAGTAACTTCTCAAGTGACTCAGGTAGGTTTGTATCATCGTCATGCTTTTTCTCCTTCAGCTCAATCGAGTATCGTATTCATAGTGGACGACACGTTTTTCCAGTCGTCGGTCAGTCGTTTTAACGTCGAAGCGCCAACGTCGGACAAACGATAGAATCGCTTTTTCCGGTTAGATTCTTCTCGCCACTCACTTTCCAGCAGCGATTGTTTCTCAAGTCTGCGCACCAGTGGGTAAAGGGTGCCTTCATCTATTTCGAGACCTTTCTGCAATAAGCTTTTTCTGAGTGAATAGCCATAGTGCTCCTGGCGTAGTTCGGCCAGAACCGCGAGAATTAGCACGCCTCGTCGCAGTTCGTGTGTCAGTTTTTGGTAGTGTTCGTAGTCGGTCATGATTGCTCACTTTGTTTACTGTGTGATATACAGTAATTCATACTGTATGGTAAATAGTATGTGGCGTCAAGTATGCGGTGTAAATTTGCACTTTTTCAGATTTGGCAATAGATGCTGGCGATGAAAAGCGATATTCTTAGGTCATGGAAGAGTAAGGGGTAAAAACATGGATCAGCTTTTGTCGTGCCCGCAAGCGGTTGGCGAAACGGACAGGGAATTCGATCGGGATTTTTTCTGGTCATTGTTTGAATGCATGCAAGAGGGAGTCTTTGCGGTCGCTGATCGTAAATTGATCCTGGCCAATTCGGCCTTGTGTGAGTTATTAGGTTACGCCCGTGATGAAATTATCGGGCGACGATTTCTGGAAGTGGTTGGTCCCAAACACACCGAGCTGGTTCGGTTGCGCGCTTTGCAGCGACTGAATGGAGAAACACCGCCCGATCGCTATGAAATCGATTTGATTTGCAAAGATGGCAGTATTATTCATGTGCAAATCAAAGTCTCAACCTTTACGATGAAAGACGGAACCACCGCGAATGTCGGTAGCGTACGCGACATTACCTCTGAAAAAGATATCCTGCGACAACTGAAAAACTCCGAACGCGAGTTTCGACGAATCGTCGAGAATCTGCCCGATATTTTTTATCGAACCGATCCCGAAGGATGCATTACCCTGGCATCCCCTTATGCCGCCAATGTTTTGGGTTATGAGCTGTCTGAAATCATTGGACGACCTTTGACCGAGTTTTATGCCCGTCCGAATGAGCGCGATGCAGTGGTTAAGAAGATTATGGATGGTATGGGAGAAACTGTTTCGGTGGAGTCCTGTTTGCGTCATCGTGATGGCTCCATCATTTGGGTCGCAACACACGCTTGCGCCCGGTTTGATGACGAGGGTGAGTTTATCGGTGTCGAGGGTGTCGCACGAAATATCACGGAGCGAAAAATTATGGAGCAGCGATTGCGGCATATGGCAATTCGCGATCCGCTGACTCAGGTATTCAACCGTTTTGGTTTTGATGAGTGTTTGAACGCCGCCATTAACCGTGCTCGTCGAAACAAATCCAAAATAGCCCTTCTATTTTTCGACCTCGACAAATTTAAACAGATCAATGACAGTCACGGTCATGATGTGGGCGATCGGTATCTGGCCGCTTTCGCCAAACGATTAGAAATAGGCTTTCGTGAAACCGATACGGTGGCGCGACTGGGCGGTGATGAATTTGTCGCCTTGTTGGAAAATGTCGAAGATGACGAAATGATTTATTCGTTGCTGGAGCGGTGCATTACTGCACTGTCGGATGATTTTGTCTCCGACGATTTATCCTTATCTTATTTGTACAGCTATGGGATTGCTCAGTACCCTAAAAATGGCACCACGGCTGAATCATTGTTGAAGTGCGCTGATCAGGCAATGTATCTGGAGAAAAAGCAAAAATCCTGTTTTTAAATTTTAACAGTCGCCGCAAAGCTGGCGTACTTTCCAACCCATCGAGTTTCATCCGCAACAATGAATCAATTGGACGGGTATCGAGTGATTCTGCTGGTTACTAAATCTCTGTCTATCGTTATTATATAAAGGCGATCGTATTCCGTTTCTTTTATCTCTTCGCCAGGATCCGCGCCCAATGCGGCCGCCATTGCAGGTGTTGTATTGCTGTGACCGACGATCAAGGTATTTTTCCCCGATGCTTTTACTTTTGACGCTAAAGCCATCAGTTGATCAGGATCGTAAGTTGACACTTTCACATTCAGTGCATCGGCCAAAGGATTTGCTGTGGCTAACGTTCTTCGATATTGAGTCGAATAAATGACTGAAATATTCTTATCACGTAAAAGCTGCGCCAAAACTTGCGCTCGAGAGGTGCCTTGTTTGGTTAATTCAGGATCGCTTTTGCCGGCAACTTTCTCGGCGTGGCGAACTAAGAAAATGGTTTGTTCGTTAGCCGAAAATACAACGGTGCTCATTAAAGTAATCAGCGAATAGAAAAATATTTTAAACATTATTTTGAACATACAAGAGCGTTGAAGCCGTCATGAATGATTGTTGCCTGCCAACTGACCTGAGTGTTTGCACCGCTTATTGTTTTCGAAAACTCCAGATAAACGCTGGAGGTATATTTTTAAAGACCGTTTGTATTCTTTCTCCGGTGACATCAAACCCATTGAGTAATTCTTTGGTCAGCGGAGCAAAAGGAGAATAAGTAAACTGGATCAACTGGCCATCAGGTTCGAGCGTCAGAAAGATTTGCTCAATTATTTTTTTTCGTACCTCGGGGCGGATACTAAGCAGCGGTAAACTGGAGACTATTTTGGTTACTTTCGGCATATTCGATTCGAGCGCTAGCGATTGCAGCTCGCTGGCATCGGCCACTTCAATTCGAACACCGGGAAAGCCAAGAGACAGCTGCTCCGCAAACTGAGGATCTTTTTCAAGCAGCAGCAGGCGGTTCAACGGCAGCCCTTTGTCGATGATGGCACGGGTGATCGACCCTGTTCCTGGGCCCAGCTCGATCACACAGTCATTTTGCGCATCAATGGAAGAGGCCATGGCATTGGCCAGCGATTTTCCACTCGGGGTTAGGGCACCCAGTTGACGCGGGTTACGCATAAAAGCTTTTAAAAACTGTTGTTTACTCAATGCCAATCTAATCTGTTAACTTTGCGATGATGGCTTAGTTTACAGGATCTGCATGGGCAATCTAGTGAATTATGACGATCCGCAGCCTTGCCAGTGAAGCAAAACCCCGATCGTGTCTCCGTTGTTCCCATTTAATAGAGTAACTCATTGTTTTAATTGAGTTTAATTGCGTATTAGGGTATCGGCTCAAGGTGTTTCGGGCGCTAATAGGCCAGAACAGGCGCTAACCAACGTTCCGCGACCGAAATGTCCATTTTTTTTCTGGCTGCGTAATCTTCTACCTGTTCCCGGGTTATTTTTCCGGTACCGAAATAGCGCGCCTCCGGGTGGGCGATATACCAACCCGACACGGCTGCCGTTGGATGCATCGCATAGCTCTCGGTCAGGTTTAAGCCAATCGAATCAGACACTTGCAGCAGTCGCCACAGGGTTCCTTTTTCGGTATGGTCGGGGCAGGCTGGGTAACCGGGGGCGGGGCGTATGCCCTGATACTGTTCGGCAATGATAGCTTCGTTGCTTAAATTTTCATCGGGGGCGTAGCCCCAGTAGTGTTTTCTCACCAGCTCATGCATTTTTTCGGCAAAAGCTTCGGCCAGTCGATCGGCCAGCGCCTTTAATAGAATTGCAGAATAGTCGTCGTGATCGTTTTCAAAACGTTGAATGTGTTGGTCGATTCCAATGCCCGCGGTGACGGCGAAGGCTCCGATATAATCTTGTTGGCCACTGTCCCTCGGGGCGATGTAATCGGCCAAACTCAGGTTGGCGGCTTCGCCTCGACGTTTCAATTGTTGCCGGATAAACTGCAAACGCGTTTTTTCATTCGAAGGATCGTTTTCATCAAAAATCACAACCGAATCATCGATTGATTGAGCCGGGTAAAAGCCAATAACGGCTTTAGCGGTCAACCATTTTTCGTTAACAATCGTGTTTAACATCGACTGGGCATCGTCAAACAGTTTGCGCGCTTCCTGACCGACCAGTGCGTCGTCCAGAATTTTGGGAAATCGTCCGGCCAATTCCCAGGACCGGAAAAAAGGTGTCCAGTCAATGCGCTCGATCAGTTGTTCTAACGGGAAGTCGTTAAATACCTTGGTTCCCAAAAAACTCGGTCTGGTAATGCTGATGTTATTCCAGTCGCATTTAAATCGATTGTTCAATGCCTCCTGATAACTGACCAGATTGCGCGACTCATCTTTTTTCGCTCGCTGCTCACGTTTTTCCTGATAGCTGTTTTTTATTTGCTGAATAAACGCATTGCGATGTTCTTTAGAAACCAGTTTTGAAGCAACGTTTACGACACGGGAGGCATCTTGCACGTGAATGACCGCCTGTTGATAATTCGGGTCGATTTTTACCGCCGTATGAATACTGGAGGTGGTGGCTCCACCAATTAATAAGGGTTGCCGATAGCCAAGACGCTGCATTTCAGATGCCAGGTGCACCATTTCATCGAGCGACGGTGTGATCAATCCAGACAGTCCAACGATGTCGCAGTTTTCCTGTTCCGCGGTTTTTAAAATGGTTTCGGGCGAGACCATAACGCCCAGATCCACCACCTCGTAGCCATTACACTGTAATACTACGCCGACTATGTTTTTTCCGATATCGTGCACGTCACCTTTGACGGTTGCCAACAACACTTTTCCGGCAGAACGAGATTGCGATTTATCTTTTTCCATATAGGGTAATAGGTAGGCAACGGCCTTTTTCATCACTCGTGCTGACTTGACCACTTGTGGCAAGAACATCTTCCCGGAACCAAACAGATCGCCGACCACATTCATGCCATCCATTAACGGTCCTTCGATTACGTGCAGTGGCTTCTCTGCTTTTTGCCGCGCTTCTTCCACATCGGTTTCAACGAACTCGGTAAGGCCTTTGACCAGGGCGTGTTCCAATCGTTTTTCGACCGGCCAGCTGCGCCACTCCTGTTGTTCTTTTTGTTGCTTTTTATCGTCGCCGCGAAAACTTTCTGCCAGTTCGATCAAGTTATCGGTGGCGTCGGCACGGCGATTTAAAATGACGTCTTCACAGGCCTGTTTTAAGCGCTCGGGTATGTCGGAATAAACCGCGAGTTGTCCGGCGTTGACGATGCCCATGTCCATACCATTTTTAATGGCGTGATATAGGAAAACCGCGTGCATGGCTTCGCGAACCGGATTGTTGCCACGAAACGAAAACGACAGGTTTGAGACGCCGCCACTGATTCGGGCGTGCGGCAGGTGTTGTTTGATCCACTGGCAAGTTTCAATAAAATCCAGGCCGTAACGGTTGTGCTCTTCAATGCCGGTGGCAACGGCAAAAATGTTGGGATCAAAAATAATATCTTCGGCAGGAAAACCAACTTCTTGCGTCAGTAACCGATAGGCTCGCTGACAAATTTCAGTTTTTCGCTCGAAGGTATCGGCCTGGCCCTGTTCATCGAATGCCATGACAATAACGGCGGCACCATAACGTAAACATAACCTGGCCTGTTCGACAAAGGCCTGCTCACCTTCTTTCATTGAAATGGAATTGACCACCCCTTTGCCCTGAATGCATTTCAGTCCGGCTTCGATGACTTCCCATTTCGATGAGTCGAGCACCACCGGTACACGACTGATGTCCGGTTCAGAGGCGATCAGTTTTAAAAATCGTTGCATCG
>JBPEWV010000056.1:0-8596 GCA_052032335.1 Pleionea sp.
GCTCGTGTCGATCAATGGGTTTGCTGAGACTTTCTACACAGCCCAGGTTTTTATAGGCGTCGACGTCCTGTTTCATTACATTGGCACTGAGCGCAACGATTGGCGTTTTACTCCCCGAACCCAAGATTAACTTGGTGGCTTCGAGCCCATCCATAACCGGCATTTGCATGTCCATTAAAATGAGATCGAAATGATCCGACAAGGTTTTTTGTAACGCTTCTTCACCATTGCTTACTGTGACAACGGTGACTCCTAAGCGTGTTAACAGTGCCTCGATCAAGCGTTGATTGTCGACCTGATCTTCGGCGAGAAGAACCTTTCCCGAGAGGGGTTGAAATGACTCCAGGTCATGAGGTTCGGTTTTAATCTGAATCGGTTTGTCGTCGAGCCAGATAGTCTCCATTTGTATTTTCAGCGGCAGTATAATGGAAAACTCGCTGCCTTTGCCCTTTTCGCTGACGACCCTGATATCACCTTCCATGCGTTTTGCCAGTTGAAACGCGATGTATAAACCGAGACCGGTACCGCCGTAACGCCGTGTGGTGCTAATGTCGCCTTGAGCGAATGGACGAAACAGGTTTCGTACTGTTTGTTGGTCCATTCCTATGCCATCATCGATCACCTTAAACATCAGAATTTTCATATTATCGTTGGCCGACACTTCCAGTGTGACTTCACCGCCCTGGGAAAATTTAATGGCATTGCTGCAGACGTTGAATAAGATTTGACGCAACCTGAGTGGATCAAATTCGACGGATTCCGGCAGTGGAAACTCATAATTGACGTTAAAAATCACGCGGTTGTCTTCGGCCTGTTTTTGTAACAGCGATTCGGTTTCATCGACCACGGTGAAGACTGAGCTGGGCACAGGCTTTATTTGTAATTTACCGGCTTCAACTTTAGACAGATCGAGCACGTCGTTAGTGATCGACAAGAGGTGTTGGCTGTTACGATGAATAATGGTTAGCGCATGCTTGATGTCTTGATAACTGTTTTGGTCGTGAATTAATGATTCAGCGTAGCCCATGATTGCCGTCAGAGGCGTTCTGATTTCGTGGCTCATGTTGGCAACGAAACGGGATTTCTCCTGACTGGCTTTGAGTTCGTCTTCCTGCGCTTTTACTGCCATGCGATTGATATCATACAGTTGTCGCTCAAATAGAAACATTCGATGGTTGTGTTTGTGAAACAGATACGCGGCAAGAATGGCGCAACCACTCCACATAGCGTGAAATACCAGGAAGCTGAGCATGGTCTCGTTGCTCGCTGGCGTAAACAGCAATAGAACCGATGGCAACAAGGTAATGATAATGCACCCTTTAATAACCAGCTTGACGCCCATTTGAATCACCACCAGCGCAAATAAACACAAACTTAGTTTAATGGTGATGATGTAGTAGAAGTCGCTGAATATGGAATAGATCAGTGTCAGGCAAACCGAGACGCAAACAAGGCTGAGTAAAACAGTCGGTTCGAGTGACAAGCGTACGGTTTTAAAGGGCGACCAGAAAAAAAACAGGATGCCACCCAAAAGCGCGGTTAAAAACACACGAACTTTGAAAATGTCGATCAAATGCTGTTTAACGATTAACACATCGAGTAGAAAACTCAGCAGCGAAACTGCAATGCCCAGCATCAAAAACAAACGCACCACCGGTGTTGCTCTTGAAAGCTGGAGTGCCTCAAAGTAGGCATTGAGATTTTGCCTGGATGTTTCAAAAGGTTTGGGAGATTGCACCGAATTCCTACCGCTCACGAATTGCGATTTGTGGTTAATCTTTTCAGTTTAGTTCAAATAAAAGGCAATAAAATCTTCGGGCTGAGATATCGATTTGATTTCTACCGGTTTGATGAACAGAGTCACACATTGCGCGCGATATTTCGCTGGCAGCTTCGTAAAGCAAAATAATGTTGATCGGATCCAACCGATCTGGCGTAGAGTAATCGCAGGCAGTTGTTTGTCACCAATGAGTCGTTATATCTGGAAAATCGATTGATTTTATCGAACCAGGGCAATTTACAATCGAAAAAATTGAAGTAGACTGATGACACTCGCATTTATCCGATGGGTTGAAAGTGATCATGTTGAAAAACTCGGAAAGCCACTACGGAACCATTAGTAAGACCCTTCATTGGGTTGTTGCTATGACCGTTTTCGCCATGTTTGGTGTCGGTTTCTGGATGGTTGACCTGACCTATTACAGCGACTGGTACCAAGCAGCGCCGCATTACCACAAAAGCGTTGGCATCTTGCTGGCGGTGTTAATGGTGTTTCGTCTGGTTTGGCGTATAACGTCAAAAAAACCGGCAGCGCTAGACAGTCATAAGCGCTGGGAAACGATTTTGGCGCACACCATTCATGTTTTGTTTTACTGGATTTTATTTGCCATATTTGTTTCTGGTTATATGATTTCTACCGCGGACGGTCGTGGTATCGAGGTGTTTAACTGGTTCGAAGTACCATCTATTGGCGAGCTTTTTGACAAGCAGGAAGATGTTGCTGGAGATGTTCACAAGTGGTTGGCCTATGGATTGATGGGGCTGGTTGCACTGCATCTTGCCGGCGCATTGAAACATCACTTCATCGATAAAGATTCTACCTTAAAACGAATGCTTAAATAATTAATTAGGAGAGACATTATGAAACACACTTTTGCAGCATTGATTGCCGCCGCCACTTTTTCGCTCGGTAGCCTGGCCGCCGATTATAAAATTGATACCAAAGGCGCGCACGCATCGATCAACTTTAAAATTCAACATCTGGGTTACTCCTGGTTGACGGGGCGATTTAACGATTTTTCAGGGAGCTTCAGTTACGACGAGGCGAACCCAGAAAAATCAAGCATTCAGGTCGAAATTGATACGGCCAGTATCGATTCCAATCACGCCGAGCGCGACAAGCATTTGCGCAGTGGCGACTTTTTAGATACCGATAAGTTTGGCAAGGCAACTTTTGTCAGCAAAAAAGTGGTCGACAAAGGTGACGGAAAGCTGGACATAACGGGTGACTTAACCCTGCATGGCGTGACTAAAAGCATTACCATTAACGCCAAGAAGATGGGCGAAGGGAAAGATCCTTGGGGCGGGTATCGCGCTGGATTCAGTGGTAAAACTGAGTTGCGATTGAAAGACTTTGGTATTCCCGAATCACTAGGGCCGAATTCAACAACCGTTTATCTTGATTTACACGTTGAAGGCATCCGCCAGTAATTGATCGCTTGTTCAATTGAATGGAAAAGCGGCGTTTCACAACGCCGCTTTTTTTTATGGGCGAATAATGGCCTTTAAAGCTTTCAGTGCTTCCAGTTCGAGCTGTCGAGTACGTTCGGTACTTTTACCAATCACATTACCAATTTCACGAAAACTTAACGATTCGCCAGTGTCCAAACCGTAACGTAAAGTAATGATGGTACGGTATATTGAGGATAATTTACTCAAATGTTTTTGCAATGACTTATCGGTAATGGTGAAATCATCTGGCCGATAACGTTCGTCGTCGAACACATTATAAAAGCTGTCGTCGTTGTCACTGAGTGGTGCTTCCAGAGACACATCGGGTGAAGCCAACTGTAGCAATTGTTCGATCTCTTTCTCGGTGAAATCACTGTCACGCGCGATATTTCTGGTAACTTTTGTATTGCTGTAGTCCGACTGGGAGGGAAACTGTCGCAACAGTTTGAGCATGCGTTCAACCACGTTTTCTGGTTTTCGCACGATGCCGCCTTGTTTTCTGACGTAGAGCGTGATGCTTTGTTTGATCCACCACCAGGCGTAGGTGGAAAAGCGCGTGTTTTGATCCAGTTGATAACGTTCGATGGCTTTTAGCAGACCGACCGAACCTTCCTGAATAAGATCCATCAAAGGCAGTTTCAAAAAATTGTGTTGGCGCGCTACTTTGATCACCAGCCGCAAATTGTGACTGGTCAGGCGGTCGATTGTCGCTGCAGTCTGCGTTTTAATCCGCCGCAATTGTTGCACCGGGTTTTGATCGATGTCGAGGTTATGCAGCTCGTCGGTACGTTGCTGCAGTAACTGCACACAGGGGTAATTTTTTCTCACCCGGTCGATGAGCAGACAATCACTGTCGGACCAATCTGTTTGCGGCGCATCAGTAATGCGAGTGGCCAGGCCAACCAGTTGCGAATGTTCCGTTGGCGTCACAGAATCGAAAGGTTGTTCGCCAAAGGCCATAAAGGGCGCGATCCTGACGACCCAGTGTCGCAGCTGCTGATTCAGTCGATTAAACAGGGTGTGTTCTTGCTGACGCGTCAATAACGGATGTTGCGCCGCGTTTCTGAAAAAGCTGGCGTGAGCAGAATGTGGATCGTGATCGCTATTTGATTTGGAGTGCTGCATTAAATTGTCACCTCGATCAATAGTTTAGAGGTGATGGTGCTCCATTCCTACGGGGCCAGCGTATCAACATTAGACAACAACTTAACAGTAGATATTATGTCTAATACACCGCGAACATTTACCATTGGAACCGTCGCCCGTCTGGTCGGCATTTCAACCCATGTGCTCCGAGTCTGGGAGCGTCGTTACGATTTGAAGTTGTCGACGCGCAATGACAAAGGGCGAAGAATTTACACCTCGAGCGAAATCGAGAAATTGAAGTTGATCAAGCAAGCGCTGGACAAGGGCTTCAAGATTTCTGATATCGCGGCCATGTCGGTGAACGAATTGATCCACATTTGTTCGCTCGACGGCGATGTCAAGCCTGCCCAGTCGGCGTCGAAAAACATTTTGATTTATGGAGAACGTTTGGCGCATTGGGTGTTCCGGGCGCGAATCAAACGGGAATATCGGGTGATCAGTGATCTGTCCAACCTGATTGCTGAGGTCGAGGCGTCAACCTACCTGCCAGAGATGGTGCTCGTAGAGCTCGAAGACATCAGTAACGAGATTGAAGAACTGCTGTACTCGGCACGCTTACAGGTGCCTGATGAAGTAATGGTTTTTCTGTTTAATCGTAACGCCGACGATGACGTTGTCACACGACTGGAAAAAGCCAATATTCAAGTGGTGAGCGACGAACTCAGTGCTGAGGTGATCAAGCGCATTATGGCCACCGATCATTCTGATGAAACGGTCGAGACTGAACCTAAAGAAGAATTGACCGAACGGCAAATCAATAATCTCTTGAATACCGAGAGCACAGTGTATTGCGAATGTCCAAAACACATCGGCGATTTGTATTTAAAGATTAACGAATTCATCCGTTACAGTGACGGTTGTGAACGGCAATCGCCAAAAGACGCCATGGTGCACCAGTACATCGTTGAGAATCTGGTAACCATGCGAACTACGCTGACTCAGATGACGCACGGTGTGGCAAAAATGGACGATCTGGATCTGAATAAATAGGATTTATTTAAACGGTTGAAAAGCGACGCTCACGGTTTGGGCGTCGCTTTTTTTATGCGAATGGTCATTGGCACTTTCTCTGTGAGAAGTTGTTCGACGTTCTTTAGCGTGTGAATTTTCTTGAGTACCTGCATACCCTGAGTGACTTTACCAAACGCGGCGAAGCCCTGTCCGTCTGGATGTCGCCGCCCACCAAAGTCCAGTTCTGGCTGGGCTCCGATGCAGAAGAAAAACTCCGCATCGGCCGTTCCCGGATCGAGTCGTGCCATCGAAAGGGTGCCGTTTTCATGAACAATGCCCGTTTGTTTGGTGGTTTCGTGGATGATCGGCGGTTGTCGGTCATGGTGCGGGTCCCAGCCCAGTCCGCCCTGTACCACAGCTATTTTGACCGTCGAATCGGGCTGGTTATCAGCTGTGACAACACGATAAAAATGCGCGTCTTGATAGCGTTCCTGTTTTACGTACTGCAGAAAGTTTTGCACCGTGATCGGCGCTTTGTCAGCGAAGAGTTCGACCTCAAAACTGCCAAACTGGGTCTCGAAAATTACTCTGGGATTGGCGTCGCTCGGTTCGGCCGCTGCGGTCGCAACAAGTAAAAGACAAGCAAAACAGGTTTTTACTAGGGTATTCATAAAGGATTCAACAAAGTTATCCGGTTATTGAAAACAGCATATTATGTTACCCCGTTATACGCAATGTTGAGCCGGTAACCGCTGCTTTGGAAACGATCCCGGACAGCCCTTGTGCTACAGGGGGTATAGCAGTTCGGGTGCCGTTTTCGAGCTCGATATGACTTTAAATGCCCACTATGTAATAATGTCGGACCGAATAAAAGCCTGAAATTAAAGGATTTTTAGTGTGTGAGTGTTTGCTCACATAAATCGATTGGCCGGTTACACACGACCGATCCTGCATTGTTTCGGGCCTATTCAACGTTCGCGCGTTCGAGTGTAAGCCACTTCATAAAAAGCAATAACAGGCGTTACACGTATCTTTTAACCTGATAAAGAGGTGCATTAATGAAAGAGACAGAACATGCAAAACCAGGCTTGCTACTCGCATTGACGCCTGTGGTCTTGACTCTGCTCATTCTTGGGACACAAATTTTCTACTTTGGTGTTTTTGAACCCCACATACCACTTGCCATTGGTTTGGCCATTACCAGTATCGTCGGAATTAAACTCGGTCTTCGTTGGAAAGACATTGAAGAGGGCGTGTTTCACGTCATTCACGTGGCATTGCCGTCTGTCTCGGTGTTGATTACCGTGGGGATGATCATCGCCATCTGGATCGCCAGTGGTACTGTACCGAGTATCATCTACTTCGGTCTAAAAATCATTTCACCCGAATTCTTCCTTGCCGCAGGCATGCTCATTTGTGCCGTGGTGTCGGTGTCTCTGGGAACCTCCTGGGGTACCGTGGGTACCGTTGGGCTGGCGTTAATGGGTATCGGTGAAGGCTTTGATATTCCCATGTACTGGACCGCCGGTGCCGTTGTCTCGGGTGCGTTTTTTGGCGATAAGATTTCGCCTTTGTCCGACACCACCAATCTGGCGCCCGCAGTTACCGGCACCAATGTGTTTGATCACATTAAAAATATGATGCCAACCACCGTACCGGCCATGATCATTGCGTTAATCATTTACCTGATAGTGGGTATGTTTGTCATTGATACGGCGAGCGTCTCGTTCGAGAAAATCAACGGCATCACCACGGCGCTAAACAATAACTTCCACATTTCGGTGTGGGTGCTCATCCCGGCACTGGTGGTTATGGGACTGGCGATGAAAAAGTACCCGCCCATTCCGTCGCTGTTTGCCGGTGTGGTCATTGGTGGACTGACGGCCATGATTGCACAAGGTCAAGACGTACAGTCGCTGTTTAGCTTTGCTAACAACGGTTACAAAATCGACACCGGCATCGACGAAATCGACAGTCTGCTGAATCGTGGTGGTATCCAGTCCATGATGTGGACCATTTCATTGATCTTAATTGCCTTAGGTTTCGGTGGTGCGCTGGAAAAAACCGGTTGTTTGCAATCCATCATCGGAGCGATTAAAAGCAAGGTGCACGGATTCGCTGGAACCCAATCGGCCGCCATTGGTACGGCGTTTTCGACCAATCTGGTTGCTGGCGACCCCTACTTATCCATCGCCTTACCGGGGCGTATGTACTCGCCGGTGTATCGTGGCATGGGCTATTCAACGCTGAATCTGTCGCGCGGTATTGAAGAAGGTGGAACGCTAATGTCGCCTCTGATCCCGTGGAACGCCGGTGGTGCCTTTGTGATTCTGGCGCTGGGTCTAGGCATTAACGAAGGCAATATAGAAAACCTGATGTACATTCCATTGGCCTTTGCCTGTTGGTTAGCGCCCGTAATTGGTATTTTCTATGCGGTTACCGGCTTCTTCTCGCCCAAAGCGACGGAAGAAGAAAAACAGCAGTGGATCGACAGCGGCGAAGAAATTGCCAAATTCGATAAAGACGGCCATCCCATTGATGACGACAATGTTGAAGACGAAGTCGACCAAATGGGCCCGCGCGGTAAACCCGTTGATGAAAATGCCTGATAACGAATCTGTTTAACTTATAAAATAGGTTGACGGAATCGGGTTAAAAACCGTAAAAAGGGTCGTTGCTTTTTGCAACGGCCTTTTTTTATGAGTCATTAATTCATAAGGATCACATTCAATGCAATGTCCGACATGCAAAACGAAGGAACTGAAACCCACCAAACTCGAACAAGGTTTACCGGTGATGGGGTGCGAACAATGTCAGGGTGCTCTGGTTTCGCTGCTGTATTATCGAGACTGGGCCGAGCGGCAACTGCTTGACGGCATCGACGACACGGAGGCTACATCGAATGTCGCCGTAGACCAAGATGCAAACGACACTCAGTCGGCCATGACGTGCCCGAAATGTCACAAGTTAATGCTGAAGTACAAAGTCTCGACCGAAACCGAACATCGCCTCGATCTTTGCGGCTCTTGCGACGAAGCCTGGCTAGACGGTGGTGAGTGGCAACTATTAAAGTCGTTACAAATCACCCACCACATGCCAAAAGTATTCACCGAAGCATGGCAAAATCGGTTAAGGCAAGAACTCAAAGAACAAAGTCGCACGCAACGCTTAATAGGATTAATTGGCAATGAAGGCGCCGAAAAAGTAACGGCGTTTAAAAGTTGGTTAGACGCGCACCCAAAACGCGCTGAGGTGATCACTTTTTTGA
>JBPEWV010000057.1:0-28387 GCA_052032335.1 Pleionea sp.
TCACCCAATGCTCTGGATGTTCTTTGGCAATATTCACACTGCTCATTCCAGTTCCACAGCAGGAGTCCAGAATCATCGGTCGCCGCTCAAGTTGTATAGCCGAAGAAAATTGTTCAAACGCCTCTAAGTTATGATCTTGAAAGGGTTTTTGATATCTAGAATCTCGATGCGAAATAACCACTTGAACCAGATCTTCATGGATTCCGGACTGATTACTTGAAATAACTTTTGAAATATTTTTGTTCATTGCTCCAGCTTGTATATCCGCTCGTAATTAAAATCAGACCTAACCATCAATAAGGATACATCATGACAAACTTAATGACCGCAATCGTTAGAAGTCTGTCCATCGGCCTAACGTTTTTATTGCTTCAAGCATGCGACGGCGACGAGGTAAGGGACTTCGAAATCATTCCTCCTGAAGCGCCATCAACCGCAGCCAAAGTTCAGGTAATCCACGCATCGCCCGATGCTCCTGCTGTTAATGTTTTCGTAGACGGTGCTACTCTACTGGAAAATTTTGACTACGCAACTGCCAGCCCTCGCCTCGACATTCAGGCAGGCGATCTTAACGTTGACGTTCAAGCCATTCTACCCGATGGCACAACACCCAGTGTGATTGGGCCGACCGACGTCGATATCTCAGGCGAATTTCTGTATACCATCTTAGCGTTTGGTGATGTCAGTGAAATAGGTCCACGGATTATGCCTCGTGGCCTGGATGAAATTGACTCAGGCAACTTTCGCGCTCAGCTAATTCACGCGGCTCCCGATGCTCCCATGGTCGACGTGTATGTCACAGCGCCCGGTGCGGACCTCGCCGACTCAGCAGCACTAGGTACCTTTGAATTTAACAGTTCACTCGGTCCAGTCGATGTGGCCGCTGGTGACTACCAAATTCGTGTTACAGCTGCAGGCGATCCTGAGGCGGTTGTCTTCGACTCAGGAACCGTCGCGCTCGCTGCAGGTCTCGACTTGACCATTGCGGCAATAGAAAACACCTTGACCGGAGACGCACCAATTAAGCTGTTGGTCGCAACCTCTGAAGGTTCATTCCTGATTCAGGACACCAACGCAACTGCCGATGTGCGAGTCGTTCATGCCTCACCGGACGCGCCAGCCGTCGACGTAATTGTTAATGATGCAGTCAATCTTGTCACCAATCTGGACTACGCAGAGTCGTCTGGGTTCGCCAGTGTTGCTCCCGACACTTACAACGTGAAGGTCGTTCCAACCGGCGAAACTTCGCCTGTGGTGATTGAAGCAGACTTGACCCTCGATCAGGGCGCCAGCTACTCAGTGATTGCCTCTGATTTATTGGCCAATATCGCTCCAATTGTCTTTGCTGAGGATCGACGCTCAGTAGCGACCGAAGCAAAGATCCAGATCGTTCACGCTTCACCCGCTGCGGGCACCGTGGATATCTACGTTACTGCGCCCGGTGCTGACATCAGCGATATTGACCCGACCATTGCTGGATTCCAATTCCAGGCGACCACCGGAGGATTCATTGCCCTACCCGAGGGCAGTTACGACATCACCATTACCCCAGAAGGCTCTAAAACAGCCGCCATCGGCCCTGCCGAGGTAATGTTGGAGGCTGGTGGTATCTACACCGCAATTGCGCGAGATGCCGAACGGGAAACTGAAGATGATTCCGGATTACCACTCGGCCTGATCCTATTGGATGATTTCGGCGTATAACTCTGTAACAGGTAACCAGGGGCTCATACGAGCCCCTCACCAATAAACCCATTTACAAGATGATCGATTATGGCTAGTGTAGTTTCTATCAGAGATTTTCGAAGAAAGAGCGCCAACTTGGACTCAAAAGCCCTCAAAAACGAAAAAAAAGTGCAGAATCAACACTGGATCGATTGTCTGGTCAAAGTTGCAAAAACACAGGATCAAGCCGCTTTCAAAGAGCTCTTCGAGCACTTCGCGCCAAAAATTAAGATGTTCTTCATGAAGCAAAACCTGTCGCAACAAGAAAGTGAAGAACTGATGCAAGAGACCTTCATCAGTGTGTGGCGTTACGCGGACTATTTTGAAGCCAACAAAGGACAAGTTTCGACCTGGATATACACAATCGCCCGTAACAAAAAACTCGATTTTTACCGCAAGTCAAACCGACAAGTTAATACCACCGAAATGGAATCGGAAGAAATGGCGGTTGACTCAGGCACCCAGTTTCAAAGTCGTATCGGTGAAGAACTGACATCGTTCTTACCGCAATTACCAGAAGAGCAAGTAGAAGTGTTAAAGAAAGTCTATTTTGAAGAGCTAAGCCATCAAAAAGCGGCCGACGCTCTCAATATAACGCTCGGAACCGTCAAAGGTCGAATCCGAAGTGCAATCAACAACTTGAACAAACTAATGCGAGGTGGCCAATGAGCTGTAATCACCACCCAGGCGCTGAACTATTGCTTCAGTTCGCCTCTGGAAAACTCAAAGGGTCCATGGGCCTAATGGTGTCACTCCATACGCAAGTTTGTGAATCGTGTAAGGCGGTTGTCACTGAAATGGAGTCGATTGGAGGCTCAATGATTAATGGTCTGGAGAATGCGAAAATTTCCGATGACGCTTTCTCTGAACTCATGCGAAAAATTGATGCTTCCAGTCAAGCCGATTCGGCGCTTCCGGAACCACAGTTTGATTACGCCGAAGTGACGCGCAAAATACTGCTTGAAGGGTCGGTCAGCAAGCTAAACTGGCAATGGCGAACCAAACGATTTGCTGAACTACCGCTGCCAACCAATGACGATAACTTTGAAGCGAAACTGATTTACTTCAAAAAAGGCATGAAAGTGCCTCGTCATACGCATCGGGACAAAGAATACACCCTTGTATTGACCGGTGCATTCTCAGATGAGTCGGGTGTGTATAAACGAGGCGATTACATCAGCAAGTCGCAGGTCGACGAACACACACCTTTCGCTGAGAGCGATTGTGTCTGTCTGGCGGTAACCACTCAACCTTTGAAGTTCACCGGAACCTTCGGTCCTGTTCTGAACTGGTTTTTCAAATAAGTAACCGGTTAAACAAACAAAGGCGCTGCATTGACTGCGCCTTTTTTCTTTGATTCAAATCATCCACCAATTTCCCTCTCAGTAAAATGGCAAACTGGCGCAAATCTGGTATTATCCTCACTTTCTGATAGCGCTGACTATATCGCGTCTCAACGTCTAAAACAGTTTACTAATAAGGGCTTGCTGAAATGAGTCTTTCTGACCGAGTAATCGCCGTCAACAACGATCTTCCCATTCGCACCGATCAACCGGTACACAGTGGAAAAGTCCGTTCGGTTTATTGGTTAACCGAAGAAGACAGCCGACGACTCATTAGAGAAAAACAATACGACGTAGCCGAAGATGCCCCTCTCGCCATCATGGTGATCAGTGATCGTATCTCGGCCTTCGATTGTATCTGGCACGGTGAAGGTGGATTACAAGGCGTACCCGGTAAAGGTGCGGCGTTGAACGCAATTTCGAATCACTGGTTCAATCTGTTCAAAGAGCAAGGATTGGCCGATAGCCACATTCTGGATATACCGCACCCTTTTGTCTGGATCGTACAAAAAGCCAAACCGGTGATGATTGAAGCCATTTGTCGACAGTACATTACTGGCTCTATGTGGCGCGCTTACGCCAAAGGTGAACGAGAGTTTTGTGGCATCCAACTGCCCGACGGCCTGGAGAAAGACCAAAAACTGCCCGAATTACTGATGACACCTTCGACCAAAGGTATTCTGAAAGGTATTCCCGGCGTGCCAGAAGCCGACGATGTAAATATTACTCGAAAAAACATTATCGATAACTACGCATCATTCAACTTTCGCTCTGCCAACGACGTCGACCTGTACGAAAAGCTTCTCAAAGAAGGTTTCGATGTGATCAGCAATGCACTGGCTAAACTTGATCAGGTGTTTGTTGATACTAAGTTTGAATTTGGCTACGTCACCGACGCCAGCGGCAAAGAAAAGCTGATTTATATGGATGAAGTGGGCACACCCGACTCATCGAGAATTTGGGATGGTCCCTCCTACCGAACCGGACAAGTCATCGAAAAGTCAAAAGAAAGCTTCCGACAGTTGTTGTTAAACCACTTTCCCGATCCCGACATTCTATTGAACAAAGATCGGATGCCCGAACGACAAGCACTAGCCCAAAATAATGCCCTGCCAGTTGATGTTTTAATGGAAGTGTCAAAAACCTACGTTAGCATGGCCGAAAAAATTACCGGAAAACCCTTAAACTTATCCGACAACCCGAAAGCTGAAATCATCGAGATTCTAAGGAATGAATACCAATTGGTGGACTAGTCTCTAGTCCAGTCAGTTTGAAGTATAGTAATAATAAGAAACGTGTTAACCGCACAACGTGAAAATGGCGGAATTGCCTTGTATTGATGTACCTGCAGTATGTGAGCAGCGCTTTGTAACTTGAGCTTTTGGTTATACGCTGCCGGCACGTTCCACCACCAAAATTCTAGCTTGACCTTTAGGGTGAGCGACGTGTTCAGTGCCCACAGAAGCAAAGAATATATCTCCGGCTTCTAAGTTTACCGACTTAACTTCGTTATTTTCCTTGTACAGCATTTCTACGACACCATCCAAAACTGCGAATACCTCTTCACCATCATTAATGTGCCATTTGTAGGGTTTGTCCGTCCAATGCAAGCGAGTGGTAATGCCGTTCATATTGACAATATCTTTCGCGTCCCACGCATTAGTAGCAGTAAACTCTTTACTTCTAATTACTTTCACATTAATTCCTCTTTGCTGGAGTATTTCAAAGTGTAGAACACACTCAAGGTCGGTTTCTCTGGTTCTTTTTACGATTATGTTCTTCTATTTGTTTAATAAACAATGATGTTTGTCGTTGCCACTACTACTGTAGGTTTAAGTTAGCGGCTTTCTGAGAGAAAAAGGGTGAGTGATTTACCATGTTCGATTGCACTCTTTTTCCTGTAAAAGTAGTTCTATGGTAAATACACCAGCTCCGTAGCTTTAAATTACTTTTTAGAAATCTCACTATCCATTGTCTCTTATCAACTATTGGCTAATGTCGTAGGTCATCACTGAATGATGCGATGCTAAAAGAAACGCAGTCGCAAATCAACTTATGAATGTATTGACACCTAAAAACCAGGCATGACACAGAACAAGCGAGTTATCTTTCGACTACTGTTTCTGTATCAATAAGGTCACTTCACCCACGGTCACGCCAAATTTAGTGACTTCGGCGCGATTAATCACGTTGTTTTCATCCAGCATGTACATCCAGTCGTCGAAATGGACTTCGTAGATTTCCCCATCAACGGGTAAGGCCATAGTGTAATGCCAATTAAAGGCAAAACCTTCAACTTCACCGTTTGCTTTTCCGACTACGTCAGCAGCTGTGCCGGAGTAACGGTTTCCGCCTTCGTGGGTTAAAGTCCAAATGCGCTTTTGTGTTTCACCATCGGCGTAATAAAAGTCTTCATCCAAGATTCCAGTTTTTCCATCCCAGCTCGCGGTCATATCAACGGTAAATCGACGCACCACTTTACCACTCATGTCCTGAAAGGTTCCCCAGGCTTTCAGCTCGCCTTCGAAAAACGACTCCAGTTTAAACTCGGGTTCAGTGGCTTGGTAGTCCGACAATGACGTTGAGCAACTACTCAGCAAAAAACTCGTCAGTAAAATTAATACGGTAGGAATGAGTTTCATATTTTAACTCCAGCTTATAAAGCGAGTAGGTCTTCTCTTAAATCATCAGCAGACGAGTCTTTCGCCAACCAGATTGCTAAGAAGCAGGTCGAAAAATTTGGGTCTTCGATAAGACCAATGCTTTTCTCGTTATAAAAAAATTCAGATTCACGTTTCTTATTAACGTTCAGTCGTAATTTATCCCCTTGCTTAAGATCGGGCCAAATAACTGCGAGCCTCTTGGCCCATTCCAATTGATTCTTGCAAGTTTCGGACTGACCTATTTTTAATTCCTTCCATTCATCCTGGGTGGTTTCAACCAAATCTTTACTGTCGATATCCATGTCGTACTCAATTTCTAAAATTAGCGGCGAGGCGGTTTCAAATTCTCCTTTAAAATCGGCAGGCGCAAGCAATCGCGCGTCGTAAATCTTAATGCCGAACCAGGTGTACTTTCCCTTTCCGATTTCGCGCAATTCGGTGGCAAAGACAGTCATGTAACCAACCATCATCAAGGCGCTTAAAAGAACTTTTCTCATTGCGTTACCTCGTCTCGGACGACTTTAAATACAAGCGGTCGATTGGCTTACGCTGAAACAATACGCTGAACAGCAACATCAATAACATCCATGAGATGGAAATCAATCCATAGCCTAAATAGCCATTAACGCTCAGCGCGTCAAACTGTGCGCCTGACCAATAAGCCAACGGACCAAAAACAGCGCCTCCTATCATAGAGTACACTTTATTCTTCATAATCCAGCTCAAACTTACCGACAAAGTGCAGGCGAAAAGAATCCAGAGCGAGGCAAACCACAAAGGCACGAATAACGTATTACCAAAATCGATAAAGCCAAAGTAAGTTAAACCGCTATCGCTGATGACTCCGATACAGCTCACCAAGAGTGTAAATTTGATTCGCAACTTACTCCAAGGTTCAACATGATACAGCCAGAGCAACAAAGCTCCGTTGACAAACAAAACCCTTGGATCGTGCAAAAACGCGCTGAAGAACCAGCCGACTTGAAAAGCCAGAAAGTTGTTGATAACTTTTGACAAAGGAAGATCGTTCAGCATAAGGATTAATCTTGCTTCTGGAAGACAAAGTGCGCAACATCAATTCGGTCTTGCCAGAAGCCACCTTCGCAATAGTGAAAGTAAAAATTCCAGAGACGATAAAATTTTTCGTCGTAGCCATGATTGCGAATACTTGACCAATTTTTATTAAACGCCTTACGCCAGTCTTCCAGGGTTCTGGCATAATCGTAGCCAAACGAAAAGAATTTTAACGGTTTCAGATCGGTTTTTTCAGCAACCGTGTCGTATACCACTTTCTGACACGGCAAAGCACCACCCGGAAATATATAGCGCTGAATAAAATCTTCTCCTTTGGCGTATTGCTCGTAACGCTCGTCATCAATAAGAATTGACTGGATTAACATTCTTCCACCTGGCTTGAGCAGTCGGTTACAGACTTCAAAATACTCCGGCAGATACTCGTGCCCGACTGCTTCTATCATTTCGATTGACACAAGCTTGTCGAACTCCCCTTCCAATTCGCGGTAATCTCTTTTTAACAAAGTTATTTTGTCTTGCAAATTTAAATTGGCAACCAAGTTTTCAGTATATTTGAACTGCTCTTCAGAAATGGTTGTTGTTGTAACCTTGCACCCGTAATTTTGGGCTGCATAGATGGCAAGCCCGCCCCATCCCGTACCTATCTCAACCAAATGATCTTTTTCAGACAGGTCGAGGCTGTCACAAATTACCTTTAACTTATTCAGCGAGGCTTCGTGCAAACTTGCCTTCTCCGCCGGATAGATCGCCGCAGAATACAGCATAGTTGGATCAAGAAAACTGGAATACAAAACATTACCTAAGTCGTAATGCGCCATAATGTTTTTCTTGGCACGTTCTTTGGTATTAGTCTTAAACATCTTTATTAATCGCGTAACAGGAATCCGGACCCAGTCGACCAACGATTCAATGCGGTCGATAATGTCCAGATTTGCAGCGAAAACTTCCACTACTGCGGTAGCGTCTGGTGAGTCCCACCAGCCCTCGATATAGGCCTCACCGGAACCAATGCTTCCGCCAGTCAGCAATCGGGAGTAAAAGCGCGGGTCATTGACAACAATTTGTGCTCGAATTTCCTGGCTTTTGCCAAACACCTTAGCGCTGCCATTTTCGATAACCGTCACTTCGCCCACCATTATCTGGCTGAGTATCTTTTCGACGATACGACGACTGATGCCTGTAATAATTAAATCCGATAGGCCACTGGTTTGTTTTAATTTATGAGTGATTAATCGTGATTCAGCCACTGTTTACTCCATATCTGAATATTTCGGGTGATTATAGAGAGGTATACGTTTTACGAATAACTTTAGAGCTTGCCAGTAGATCCCCAGTACGGTGTGAAACGAGAAAAAAGGCTGGCAGAAAATGCCTTTTAAAAAGTTCTTTCGAGTAAGTGATCGACGTTCATAGTCAAACGATGCAACGAACTGTAATTCATCATGGCTTTTTAAGTTTAATGTGAGCGAAACTGCATCTGAGGTGCAACCCGACTGCCAATGGTAGGTCATCTCCATCGGATTATAAGGCGATACATGAAACGCTTTATGATCGGTCCAACTCTCTTTTTGCCCGTCTCGTTGTAACTTGTAACTGTAAACGTGTCGTTCTTTCCAAGGTGTATTGCTAACCTCAGCACACAGATAATCCAATGTTTCATTGCCAATATAAAAGACCGTGATTGGATTAAAAACCCGACCTAAGAAACGCCATTGTGAGAGCATTAATACGCGGGTATCGGAGCTCAACTTGACAGAAAGTTCACGCTCAACAATTCGTAAAACCCTTTGCTTTAGCGATTCACCGCTGCGCACTTCGTGCTTAAGATAGTCATCTGGGTAAAACGAATACAAACCGAAGCGACCAACTCGAAGCCAGGGACTGAACTGAGACAATCGATCCATCTCGTCTAAATCCAGCAGTGGCATAAACATTCGATAGCGAAAGCTGTGTTGTTTGGGGACAAAACGTTTGTGAAAAACGCTTCCGAAGCAAAATGAGCTACAGAATTTCAAGTTCCACTCCCAAAGCATTAACCACGTCCAGTGCACTTCTCAATCCATCTTCGTGAAAGCCTGCATACCAGTAAGCACCGCAGAACCAGAGATTCTGCTTGCCATTGATTAAATTGCGTTCTGACTGCGCTTTTAACGAGCCCCGGTTGTAAACCGGATGCTGATATTCATACCGCCCCAAAATCTTTCCAGAATCAATGCTCTCAGTATCATTCAAGGTGACGACAAACTGGGTGTTACAATCGAGTCGTTGCAATATATTCATTGAATAAGACAAGGTAGCTTGCTCAGTGTCGTCTGCTTTAACTCGATAGTTCCAGCTCGACCAGGTCGAACGATTGTTAGGAAGTAAGCTCTGATCGGTGTGCAATACCACTTCATTATTTTGGTATTGTAGGTTGCCTAGCACTTGTTGATGTTCGGGACTTGGATTTTTGATCAGCGCCAGAGCTTCGTCTGAGTGGCAGGCAAACACCACCTCATCGAACACAAAGCTATCGCTATCGATGTTTACCATCACCTGTTGATCAACCGGCTCTACCGATTCAATTTTCGAGTTGAGATGTAACTTAAATTTGGCATCCTTTAAAATACGGTCGACATAGGTTTTAGACCCACCTTTTATCACCGCCCACTGTGGGCGATCGTCAAGGTTCAACAAGCCATGGTTTTTAAAAAAGCGAACAAAATAAAGCGCAGGAAATTCGTACATGCCTTGCAAACCACTGGACCAAATAGCCGCCCCCATCGGTATCAGATATTTCTCAACAAAGCGTTGGGATAAGCCGAGCTCACTGACGTATTCTCCCAAAGTTTTCTCCTCGCTGAGCTGTCCTTGTTCTAGCAGCGTCTTCGATGTACGGTTAAATTTTAGTATATCGAGAATCATTCGCCAGTGCGTGAAACTGAATAGGTTTCGCTTTTGCGCAAACAACGTCGCTACAGATTCACCACTGTACTCCAAACCGGTTTGCTGACAACTGACAGAAAAGCCCATGTCAGTATCGATTTTTTGAACATTCAATTCGTTAAGGAGACGATTAAAGTTGGGGTAAGTCCAATTGTTAAAAACGATGAATCCAGTATCAATGTTAAAGGTGCCCTCTTCTACCGTGACCACTTTGGTCGCAGTATGGCCTCCGACGTAATCATTTTTCTCGAACAAAGTGACTTCATATTGATTCTGGAGATAATAAGCCGAAGACAGCCCAGCAATACCACTTCCTATAACAGCAACCTTTTTCATTAACGCACCAATCCTTTACCCATTTTGTATCGCAATCGCGCTGGTAGTGCGCCCAAGACTCTCATAATTACAGTGAAAAACAAAGGGACATTAATTTGCAGTCGTTTTTTAGCCAGCTTTCTCGCAATGGTTTCAGCGGCTTTTTCAGCACTGATCCGCATTGGCATATCAAAATCATTCTTGTCGGTTAACGGCGTTTTTACAAATCCCGGATGTACGATTGAGAAGCGAATGTCAGGATAACTCAACTGTAACGACTCGAAAAAATAACTGGTGGCCGCTTTGCTCGCGCCATAAGCTTCTCCGCGTGGCATTGCAAAGTATCTGGCAGAGCTGCTTACAACACACCACTGCTCAATTTTGTTGCCAAATGCATCCAGTAACTCTTTTGCAGCTCGAACATTGGCGAAAAAATTAACTTCAAATACCCGCTCCACCAAACCAGTATCGACCTTGCCATTTTCCATGTATTCGCAAGTGCCTGCGTTGAGTACAACTATCTCCGGTGCAACGTCTAATTTGCTGACCAAGTGATGCCAACCGTCGGTTTCTGACAAATCGGCGGTGATCGATTCAAACCGATCACCGTGCTGCTCCACCAATTCATTCAGTTTGTCTTCACTTCGCGCGATGCCTAAAACCTTACCGCCCTGAGCAATAATCTCATTAGCTAATGCCCTTCCGATCCCAGTAGAGGCTCCTGTGAGTAAAACGGTCTTACCTGAAAAAGAACTCATTATTGCACTCGCTTTTTTATGCTTCGAATAATTGTGCCGATCAGAGGAATGTGTTCATACAACATTTGCCCGGCGTCGTAATAATCTCGATGAAAAGTTATTTTGTCTTCAAACCGAAGATGACTCGTACCTTCAAACTCAATCATGGCTCCGGCACGCAATTTCGGATGACGAAATCGCATCTCCCAAGTTAAAAACGCTTCATTGCCCTTGGTAATACTGGAACGAATATCAATCGAGTAATTGCTAACATTGGCGTACATCTGCTTCATGTAGTGCTTCAAGTCGGTTAAACCCGAAATACGGTGCAATGGGTCAATAAACTCAATTGCTTCGCTGTAAATCTCATCGAGGTTATCCACAGTTTCGGCGGTCAAGCTGCCATAAACAGTAATAAAACGCTCCAGAGGTTTTGGATTTACCGAGTTCAACTGAATTTCTCCTTAGCCACTTTAAATGCTTCAATCGCTTGTTTTCGAGATTGTTTTAAATCGACCATGGGCGTTGGGTAGTTATCAAAAGTTTGTTTCTCAAAATTGTGAATTTGCTTCGATGAGTACCGCTCAAGCTCTGGTAACCATTTACGGATGAATTCGGCGTTTGGATCGAATCGCTGCGCCTGGCTTGCTGGATTAAATACCCTGAAATAAGGTGCAGCATCTGTGCCGACGGATGCACTCCACTGCCATCCACCGTTATTACTGGCAAAATCAAAATCGAACAATTGGTCGGAAAAATAGTCTTCACCTTTGCGCCAGTCGACCCAGAGATTTTTGGTTAAAAAGCTGGCGACGATCATTCGCAACCGATTGTGCATCCACCCGGTTTGATTTAATTGATTCATCGCAGCATCAACGATAGGCACACCGGTTTTACCGTGTTTCCAGCGCTCGAAATCGCCTTCACTGTCGTTCCAGTTCAGTTTCGCGTCAACGGCATTAAATCCTTTACGTTTCGCAACGTGAGGAAAATGCCACATTACCGCACGGTAAAAATCGCGCCAGATCAACTCGGAAATCCAGATGGTTCGGCCTTCGGTTTTGGCTTGTCGGGCAGCAACATAACACCGTCGCGTAGAAAGTGTGCCGATACTCAGAGCGGCAGACAGCTCGGAAGTACCGGCAAGGGCTGGAATATCACGATCCGTTTTGTAATCGTCAATTGCTTCATTAATAAAGCGATTCAATTTTTCACGCACCGTAGTTTCGGCGATTCCCGGAAGTTTCGCACTGCTTGAAATATCGGGTAACTCGTCACACATCACATCGTTTTTCAGTTTAATGTTGTCACGAGAACGCGCGGCGGGTACGTGAAAACAGGCTACCGGATTTTGATCCAATTGTTTCAATACTGCTTTTGAATAAGGTGTAAACACTTTAAAGGGTGCTTGCGCTTGCGTCATTACTTCCCAAGGCGCGGTAAGCGAGTCTGCGACATAACGATGACACTCGACGCCCTGCTTTAGCTGCTCAACCACACCCTTGTCGCGTACCCTTTCGTTAAATGGATACTCGATATTGAAATGCAGATCACTGACATCCAGATCATCGCATAATTGGTTGATGGTCGACGCCGAATGACGGAAAAAGTCAATACTTTTCACAATCAGTGCAATGTTCAGTTGCGATAACTGCTCACTCAGATTTTTTAAAGCCTGAACAATCAACGCTTGCTGATTATTTCCCACTTTATGTTGCGACCACTGTTTTCGGGCCAGCAGATAACAGGCAAAAACACGATCGTCTTTGGCGAAACAAGCGTTAGCCAGAGCAGGATTGTCATCAACTCGAAGATCGTTTCGAAACCAGACCAGATGCGTTTTCATTATTGCATCACCACGCGTATCGCCAACTCTTTCGGATACGGAGAAAGAAACGATTGCTGTTTAATATAATCGTCGGGATGTTTTTTAAAGTGATGATTCAATAAAGTAATCGGCGCAAGAATGGGTTCCAGTCCCTGACGATAATTCATAATGCAGCTTGCCAGCTCCTGACGGTCGTCTTTGTCTATTTTGTCCTTCAAATAACCTTGCAGATGCATTAACACATTGGTGTTGTTTTTTCGCGTCGCCATTTTCTTAAACCCTCGCATTAAATGCTCAATGTATCGATTGGCTTCGCTATCAATATTGCTTTTATTAATTTTTGCCACCAGAGGTCCGAGAAAGCGATAAGTTTTCTGACAATGAGACAACAAGTTCAGTTTATGGCGGGCATGAAATGATTGCAGCTTGTTCACCGTTAAACCCTCTTCCACTAACTTCTGCCATTCCGAATAAATGTATACTCGTTTAATAAAACTGTCGCGGAGCAAGGGATCGTTAAGACGCCCGTCTTCTTCCATCGGTAACAATGGAAACAAGGCTTTTAATCGAGCTGCAAAAATTCCCATGCCCGCTTTTTCGGCATGACCTGTTTCTTTGTAAACCTTGACGCGCTCCATGCCGCAGCTGGGAGAGGCTTTACATAAAATGTAACCGGATATCTCTTTCAACTTGTCCCGATTATCGTCGGCGAATCCTTTTAAAGCATCGGTAAAGTCGCCTTCTGCACCATCCGAATATTGCGCTCGAGGATTATCTGTGTCGCCCACCAAGCGCAGTGTTTTTCGCGGCGTACCCATGCCTATGCCCATTTCGGGGCATAGGTCAACGAACTCAAAAAATTGTGACAATTGATCTTTGCAGAATCGGTTTTGCCGGTGTCCACCATCAAAACGCACTGGCGCGCCTAATAAACATTGACTGATGCCCACTTTAATCATTCTAATAAGTCTCCATTATGCAGTTACTTTGTTATACGTAAATTGAACAAAAGTAGATTCTCTAATAATAAAATTAGTGGAAAATTCACAAGACGCTCTATTTATCTCAAGTTAAAATACAGAGAAATCATTACAGGAAGGACATTATGTTCAAACAGATAATCACCGCCAGCCTCCTACTATCAGCGAGTACAGTCATTTTTGCCGAGGTTGAAAGCAGCGAGCAAAGCGACACCCAACTTGCTGAAATACAAACAAGCACCTGGGTTGCTGGAGTGGGCTTTACAAACATTGAACAAAAAGCAGCCAGAAGTGAGTGCGTCGGCCGTTCAAACCCCGAAATGCATTTTAATTTCACAGCGCAGGACGGCGGTCTGGTCTATGGCGGTGGTATGGCGCTTTATTTCTTTAATGACCACTGCAAGTTCAGTCAGGACGTTATAGATGGCTGGGGTGATCGCGATCGTGTGAGTTCAACCGCGAGTGGTCTCAGCGCCTTTGCCGAGCTCGGGTTCAGTGTTCCAATCGAACCACGAAACGTTCACTTTGACCTCTTCACGGGGTTCGAGAAAATGTGGGCTCAACGCAGTATTTCGAATTGCTCCAATTGTTATTCTGAAAACATCGACATCGACGGCGGACTCTACTTTAAGCCTCAATTCAAATTTATCCGCAAATCCGGATTTACCATCTCCGTCGGCGCAAAGATTTACCCGGCATCTGAACTCGAGTATTCAATGTTTATCGAATTTGGTAAAACCACCAATATTTTTTAAACCGACTAGTCACTTGATTGGGCCACTCGTTTTCGTGGCCCTTTTATGAACCTGTTAAGAAAAGTTTTAACAAACGATTACGACTCGTTAGTCCCGGTGGATGCAATCCAACGATCGACTTGCTGCTCCAGAATCGGCAAGGTAACCGGTCCGTAAGACAAAATTTCATCGTGAAACTTTCTAATGTCAAACTTAAGCCCGAGTGCCTTTTCGGCTTTGTCTCTTAATTCCAGAATTTTCAATTCACCTAGCTTATAAGACAGTGCTTGCCCTGGCCACGCAATGTACCGATCGATTTCCGTTTTAACATTGTGTTTCGACAAAGCCGTGTTGCTTTCCATAAACTCGATTGCTTTGGCTCGACTCCAATTTTTTGCATGCATGCCGGTGTCGACCACCAATCGAATGGCTCGCCACATTTCGTAAGATAATCGGCCAAACTGACTGTAGGGATCTTGGTAAAAACCGGCTTCGATACCCAACTTTTCGCAGTATAAGGCCCATCCTTCTCCGTAAGCCGACAAATAGGAATTGCGCCGAAATTCCGGAAGATTGTCCAGTTCCTTGGTGAGCGCACTTTGCAAATGATGCCCGGGCACAGCTTCGTGTAAAGTTAGAGCTTCTAAAACGTACAAAGGCCGCTTGTCTAACGCGTAGGTGTTCACCCAGTAGGCTCCTGGACGTTTGCTGTCGAGCGGAGCTCCAACGTAACGTCCCGTGGTGTACCTTGGCGCAATCGACTCTGGTACCGGTTCAACCGCATAGGGTTGTCTGGGCAAGCGGGTAAAAAACCGCGGTAACTGCCCGTCCATTTTCTTTGCAATGAATGAAGCTTCTTTCAACAGCTCTTCGGGCGTCTTGGCATAAAATTGCGGATCGGTTCTTAGAAATTCGATAAATTCATCGAAACCGCCGTCAAATCCACTTGCCTTAATGACGTCCTGCATTTCTTTTCGGATCCGTTTGACTTCTCTTAAACCTATGTCATGAATCGCATCGGCCGACAAGTTGAGCGTCGAGTAATACTTGATCTGCGAGCGATAATAAGCTTTGCCACCATTTATTTTTTCGATAGCGATGCTGTCTCGACCCGCAGGTATATAACGGTCAAGCAAAAACTTGATAAATGATTCGACGGCTGGCTTAACGCTCTGATTGATGGCCAGCCTGGCTCTGCTTTGATAAGCTTCAACTTGTTCGGCCGTAGCTATTTTCTCCAACTTGGTTAAAGGCAACCAAAGTGGATTGCCACCTTCTGCATTGCTCAACAATTTGTTCAGAGGCTTTTCAAAGTCCACCAGAACGATAGCGGGCATTACTTTATTCTTTTCCAGAGCCATCTCTAAGTTGTTTCGCCACACTCCGAGATAATTAGCAATCGACTCCAGTTGCTCGATATAAAAGACAATGTCTTTTTCGTTATTCAGCTCTGTGACTTCTCCCAATCTCAGCAAATCGAAGTAGAAACCCGTATCTCCGTACATGGGAAACAGATAGCTTTCATGTTCAATGTCTTCAATCGCCGAGGTCAATTGAAACTGGAACATAGCAAGATTAACCTGATCGTCGATCGATAATTTATCTGGATCGAACTTCGATGCACGTTGTAAAAACGTACGTAAATTGTCCAGTCCCTTTTGATAAGCTTTCGGAGTGATGTCGATAAATCCGCCTCGCGCCATGGCCTTATCCGGATGATCGACCCTGGGTTTCAAATCTTTCACGTAGCGGGAGTATTCACTGAACAATTGATGTAAAGGTTCGTTTTTATCCAACGCGAACAAAGCGGAGAAATAAAAGACAACAAATAACAGGAAAGACTTTCTCATCAGCAGCACCAAATTTATAATGTATTTTCCTCCATTGTAAATTTCAAAGTGAAGCCGTCAAGCAAATGTTAACTTCTGACCAAGTGTCACAATTTAAAGCGCAAGGATTTCTCGTTCTGAAGCAACTGTTTTCTCCAGGTGAGGTGAAACAGATCCGTGACATTAGCGTTCAACATTTAAACCAGCGCGTTGCACCTTTCGAATTGGAGTCGGACTTACAATACCCGGGAGCTCCGGCAGCCGAGCATAATGGCGCGCATACCATTCGCCGACTGAAACAGGCTTACGACAGAGATCCCTCTTTTCAATCCTGGTGTCGTGCAGAGCCATTGACTGCAGCTATCAGACAATTGATCGAAGAACCCATTTATCTGGTTCGGGCGCATCACAACTGCGTCATGACCAAGTTACCAGAGTTCAGCAGTGACAGCCTCTGGCATCAGGATCTAAGGTACTGGAGTTATAGTAAAGGTAATCTGGTATCGGCGTGGCTCGCATTGGGGCCTGAAAATCTGGAAAACGGTTGTCTGCAGGTCATTCCCGGCAGTCACCGACGCCAATATCAACCGGATCAGTTCGATGACGCCTCGTTTTTCAAACAAGAGCTTGCGATAAACCAGACGCTACTTAAAAATAAAGTGGCTGTCACACTGAATCCAGGCGATGTGACTCTATTCCATTGCCGATTGTTACACGCGGCCACCCGAAATCACACTGAGCAGCCAAAACTTGCCGCGGTATACACTTATCGGGGTTTGTCCGATAGGCCGGTTGAAGGCTCCCGCTCGGCGTCTTTACCCGATGTTGAAATCGGTTGATCATTATTCCGCCCAGCTGGCTCAACCTGCGTTTCCAGTAACTCAGAAACTTCCAATGTCTGATTGTCCCAAATAGGCTTCAACTTTTTATTTAATAACTGAAGCGGCTGGACAAGCCAGCCATGGAAAACCCCATTGCTATCAAAAATCTTACGCCGCATTAACGGTCTCAAGCCAATGCTCATCGGATTCTTCCGAGATATCTTCGAACAAAAAGGTACTTAAGTATCGCTCTCCGGTATCTGGCAACATCGCCAGTAGGTTGGCGCCTTTGGGTGCTTGTTCTGCAACTTTTAATGCGGTCGCCAAGGTTCCACCAGCAGAGATGCCGACAAATATGCCTTCTTCCCTCGCCAGCGCCAGGGCTGTGTCTCGAGCCACCACATCATCTACCGTGAGCACCTGATCGATCACTTCGCGATTCATCACCTCGGGTATAAAGTCAGGTGTCCACCCCTGAATCTTGTGGGGCTGCCACGGCTGACCACTTAAGAGCGCTGCGCCGCTGGGCTCGGTTCCAATAATCTGAACGTTGGGACGAGCCACTTTAAGCACCTCGCCAACACCAGTGATGGTGCCTCCGGTTCCATAGCCACTGACGAAATAATCTAGATTACGACCGGCAAAATCGCGCAATATTTCAGCTGCTGTAGTATTTCTGTGGTACGCTGGATTGGCTTCGTTCTCAAACTGACGGGCCAGAAACCAGCCATTTTGCTGTGCTAATTGCTCTGCTTTTTTCACCATGCCAGTTGCCTTGTCCGCCGCTGGTGTCAAGATCACCTTTGCACCCAATGCCTTCATTAACTTGCGTCGTTCAACTGAAAAGGTCTCAACCATGGTTGCCACAAAGGGGTACCCTTTTGCCGCACAAACCATAGCTAGGGCGATTCCGGTGTTTCCAGAAGTCGCCTCAACCACCGTTTGCCCCGGTTTCAATAGCCCTTTGCGCTCTGCATCTTCGATAATCGCAATGGCGAGTCGATCTTTCACCGATGCCATCGGATTGAACGACTCCACTTTGACAAAAACATCGACGTGCTTTGGAGCCAGGCGATTCAACTTAACGATTGGCGTATTACCAATGGTTTGCAGGATATTGTCGTAAATCATGTTTTCTCCAAAATATCAGTGGTCTGTTGACCTCATCATAAATAACCAAAAGTTATGGTGTTGCCGACAGTCTCTTCCATCGGACGAATAATAAGCACAGTAAGGCTTTCACTAACCGACGAGAAATACAGCATCGGTCTTACGACATAACTTAAAGTTATGATGATACGAACTGGTAGTTGACTTAGATGATTTCGTCATGTAGAAATACACCCAAGACATTTAGACTTTCAGACGGCCAAAAGACATTTAACACTTTTGACGCATTTACACGAGTTAAACCCGAGTTATAAATAGCCGGCTAAAAGAACTAATGAGTGTTAACTCATAGAAAGCCCGATTAGACACTGACGGAAAATGGGTCGAACGACAAGCTCGAATTCGAGATAAAGCGCAAATCGTTATTTACCTGCTCCAAAATATCGGTTATAAAACGATACACTGACGAGTTTTTGACGTAACAGGTTCAAGGTAAAAGACTCTGGATAACTGAATAAACGTTTCAAACGACAAGTAAAAACAAAGCAGAACAAGACAATACAAAATACAAGTAAGCCCAAACGACTTACTAAAAAATACAGGCTCAAAGCTTAATGTTACTAAAAAAGACTACCCTCATTCGTAAATTTAAACCCGTGTGTATTTGTATGTACACACTGGCTGGGTGGCCGTCGCGATGAAAAACTGAAGTTACAAGTTAAACATTCACGAAAAGCCGCCGAGCAAACCGCAAAGCGGCTTTTTTTATGTTCGTAAAAAACCGGCAACTGTGCCAACAACTTTAAATCAACAACTACTGGAGAAACACTATGACTATCAAGACTGTAAACAAACGCCTCGCCCCCATTTGTAAATTTACCTATATGGTATTCGGCAACTCGAGACCACCGTTGAGCGATCAAATAGGGAGATAAACCATGAAATTACAACAGCTTCGTTACTTACTTGCCATTGCCGAAAACGACTTAAATATCACAGCAGCGTCAGAAAAACTCTACACGTCTCAACCGGGTGTGAGTAAACAGTTAAAACTGTTAGAAGAAGAGTTAGGTCTGCGTTTATTCTCACGTAATGGAAAAAGTCTCGATGGCGTGACTTATGCCGGAAATCTGGTTCTGGAAAAAGCCGCCACAATAATGAGTGAAGTTGAAAACATCAAACAACTGGCGCACGAGCTTCAAAACGAACAAGAAGGTTCCTTGTCAATCGGTACCACTCACACTCAGGCACGTTACGTTTTACCCGATATTCTCCAGGCGTTCCGCAAACGTTATCCCGATGTTAAATTGAACTTACATCAGGGCACCAGTGAGCAAATTTCAGAAATGATGAGAAATGGTCTGATTGACTTTGCCATTGCCAGCAGCTCAGGTGCCAAAAACAGCGACACGGTAACACTTCCCTGCTATCACTGGGACCGTGCCATTTTGATGCCGCAAAATCACCCATTAACGAAGCTGGATGACATTGAACTATCCGACCTTGCCGAATATCCGATGATCACTTACGTGTTGAATCAAAACGGAAGTTCATCTTTCAGAGACAGTTTTGCCCGTGAAGGCCTGACACCCAATGTTGCGATCACCGCACGAGATGCTGATGTGATAAAAACCTATGTACGTAAAGGCCTTGGTATAGGGCTTGCCGCCAGCATGGCTTATGATCCTGAGCAGGATCACGATCTGGTTGCCGTCAGCACACACGACATTTTCCCATCGTGCACCACCTGGGTTGGTTTTCGTGAAGAGCAATACATTCGAAGCTACATGTACGACTTTATCGAAATGTTAGCGCCGCACCTTGATCGAAACACGGTTTCCAAAGCGGTTACCGAATATCGAAGAACCGGTCGCGTCAGTTCCATCGATGAAAACGCGTTGCCGTATCGACTAATCGAACGGCCGAAGTTACGCAGCCAATATGCCGCATGAAAGGTGGAAGACTAAGTCGAACAAAAAAGGGCTGCTGATGCAGCCCTTTTCTACGGGGTTATGTCGTTTTGAAGTGTTGCTGATTAACGGTTAATGGTAATTTTCTTCACCATTTCTTCTTTCGGAATCTCTCGAATCAACTGTATCTTCAACAGGCCATGTTCGAGGCTCGCGTCTTTCACTTCAACGTGATCAGCCAGTCGGAAATGACGCTCAAATGCTCGAGTGGCGATACCACGATAAAGGAACTGAGAGTTTGACTCGTCTTTGTCAGCAACCTTCCCGGAAACGGTTAACGTATCTTTCTTAATACTGATATCGAGATCATCTTCGGTAAAGCCAGCCACCGCCATGGTAATGACGTATTCGCTGTCACCTAACTTTTCGATATTGTATGGGGGATAACCGCCGCCGCTAGAATCTTGTGTTTGAAATACGTTTTCAAATAAATCGTTAAAACGATCAAAGCCTACAGATTGACGGAATAATGGTGTTAAATTAAATCGTGTGCTCATAACTTTCTCCTAGTATATAGCAAGAATGTGAATTAAGTTTTTACAAGACCCTAATCAGGCATCCTGTACTTCCTATATGGAGCCACTTAAAACCTTTTCAAGTATTTGGATTAAAATTTTTTGCAAAAAAAAGCGCGGTTAGAAACCGCGCTTGCAACCACTTTATTACCGACTACTCATTTTCGAAGAAAAACTTTTCTTCGCCAAAAGCAGGCTCCAGTTGATCAAACCAACCTGCTTTTTCATCGTACTTAGCAAAAAATGGACGTTGTACCCAGTCAGGATTACGGCCTTGAATAAAGCGTAGAACGTAAACTTTTTCGCCATTGATTTCGGCCACACCCTGCACTTCCACCTTACCCGGTGAAGCACTCATAGAAGGTCCACGCGCGGTACGGCAAACACCCGACACCTGCTTTTGGGCTTCTCGATAAATGTTCCAGGCTTTTACTAGTGGCACCTCAAAATAATGGTGCGCGCCGGTATCACGCTCAACAAACATGTAGTAAGGGATAATTCCCAAAGATACCTGAGCTTTCCACATTTTTGCCCAATCGTCGGCATTATCATTAATGCCCTTTAACAGTGGTCCCTGACTACGTATTTCGGCACCGGTCGCTCGAATTCGTCGGATCGCCTCTTTCGAAATATCCGTGGTCAGTTCTTTCCAATGATTGTAGTGCGCCATGATAGCCAGGTGCTTTCCTGCTTTAACAACTTTTTCTAATGTCTCAATTAATTCTGCCGAATCATCGTCAGAAACAAATCGATATGGCCAGAAAGTCAGTGCCTTGGTACCGATTCGAATGGTTTTGATATGGTCCAGTTCTGGCTCCAGCATAGCTTCCAAATAAGCTTTCAATGCCTTGGTCTTCATAACCATGGGATCACCACCGGTGAACAACACATCCGTCACTTCTTTATGTTCTTTCAGATAGCCAACCAATTCGTCCACTTCTTTTGACGCAAACTTTAAATCTTTGTCACCGACAAACTGCGCCCAGCGGAAACAAAAAGTACAATAGGAATGACATGTCTGGCCCTGAGTTGGGAAAAACAGAACTGTCTCGCGGTATTTGTGCTGAATACCCTCTACAGGCTCGCCATCAACTGTCGGAACATTCAGCTCCATTTGGCCGGCAGGATGCGGGTTTAGTCCTTCGCGAATGCCATCGACCAATTCTTTTATGGTCGCTTTATCGCCTTCGTCGTACGCTTTTTCGAGCTGTTTGAAATCGTCATCCAGCAACATTTCTTTTTGCGGAAAGGTTAATCGGAAAATGGAGCAATTTTGCCAATCACTCCAGTCGATTAACTCATTGATCACGTACTCGTTAACACGAAACGGAAATACCAACGCAGCGACCTCTACCCCTTTACGGGCAGCTTCAGGTAACTTCATGAACTGTGGAATTTTGTTCAATTGGCGTTGGGTGAATACTTTTAACTTTGGGGCTTCATTCAAATCTACTTGATATAAATTGTCCGAAAGCTCTACCGCTTTATTCATAGGCCACCTAACTTATTGATTTTAAAGATTATTCTCAAGTCAAAAGAACGTAAATACCGGCGTCAAAGCCCGGGTCGATTGAGAATAGCGCGAAATTTAGCCGAAAGATCGTAACCAATAATGTGACGACATTCAAACTTTACTCGAAAATAGTGACCAGTTTTTGCTAGAACCTCAGTCAATAAGGCGGTACCATGGTTGTTGCAGCAGTTATCTATCTATATGATTTTTATGAAAAATATTCTTTTGACCACGCTTAATGCCAAATACATTCACGCAAATTTAGGACTTCGTTACCTCTATGCGAATATGCAAGATCTGCAAAAACAAACGCAGATTCAAGAATTTACCATTAAAACTCGGGCGATAGACATCGTCGAGAGCATTCTGGACACCGATCCGGCGATTGTCGGCTTTGGCGTGTACATCTGGAACATTGAAGAAACCTATGCCGTTGTCGCACAGTTAAAAACGGTACGTCCGGACATTAAAATCATTTTAGGTGGGCCAGAGGTCAGCTACGAGTCGGACAGCCACCCTATTGCCGCCCTCTGCGATTACATTGTTACCGGCGCAGCCGACTTTAGTTTTTACCAACTGTGTCGCGACCTGATTGACCAGCAAGCACCGGTCAATAAATTGGTACATTCGAAACCGATCGATTTGAATGAACTGGCGTTTCCCTATCAATATTATACCGAAGACGATTTGGCCCACCGTTTAATCTACGTCGAAGCATCGCGCGGATGCCCATTTAAATGCGAGTTTTGCTTGTCTGCGCTGGATAAAACAAGTTACCCCTTTGCTTTAGAGGCTTTTCTGGAGCAAATGGATCAACTGTTTCAACGTGGCGCCCGACATTTTAAATTTGTCGATCGAACCTTTAATTTGAAAATCAACACCACGTTAAAAATACTGGATTTTTTTCTTGAGAAAATCGATGCCGGAATATTTCTTCATTTCGAAGTTATTCCCGACCACCTGCCGGAAAAATTAAAAGAAAAACTCAAACTTTTCCCCGCAGGCACTTTACAATTTGAGATCGGAATTCAAACCTTTGAACCAGAAGTTCAAGCGCGCATCAGCCGCAAACAAAATAACGAACAGTCACAGGCCAATTTACGTTGGTTGAGAAACAATACCGAAGCGCACATCCATGCCGACTTGATATTTGGCTTACCCGGTGAGACTTACGAAAGTTTTCAGCAAAGCTTTGATACTCTGTACCAATGTGGGCCACACGAAATTCAGCTAGGAATTCTCAAACGACTCAAAGGCAGTCCGATCATTCGTCATACTGAAGAGCACCAGCTAAAGTTTAATCCATTGCCTCCCTATAACATACTCAGTACGGCAACGGTCGACTTTGCCACCATGCAACGAGTTAACCGCTTCGCGCGATACTGGGACATGCTGGGAAATTCGGGACGATTCAAACACAGTCTGCCCTATTTAATTGACGCATCGCCGTTTCAACGATTCACTCAATTAACCGACTGGTTGTTCGGTATTACCCAGCAAACGCATCAGATTAACTTAAAAAAGTTATTTGGTATTTTGTTAAACATTAACCATCTGTTTCCTGAAGTTGACGAGCAATATTTTCATCAATTACTGTCGAAAGATTATGAAAAAACCAAGCTCAAAGGTCGTCTTGAAAAGGCAAGCTTTGAGCACTCCGACAACAGTCAGAAAAAACGCTCAGTGCGTCAATTAAGACACGCTGTCTAGCAACAAGGACACACCTATGACGCTGGATAATATCGCCTATCAGTCGTTCATTTACTTGTCATTACTGTTTACCCTGGTGTTAATTGTTGGGGTTCTAGTCGTGATCGTGTTTTACATCATCGATGCCACACAAAAGAAGCATACCATTCGACGAAACTACCCGGTTATTGGTCGATTTCGTTATTGGTTTGAACACTTAGGCGAGTTCTTTCGCCAATACTTTTTCGCCATGGATCGAGAAGAATTGCCGTTTAATCGTGCCGAGCGAAGCTGGGTTTATCGGGCAGCGAAAAACGTTAATCGAACCATTGCGTTCGGTTCGACTCGTGATTTGACAGAGCCGGGAACCGTCTTGTTTTTAAACTCGGCGTTTCCCGCTTTAGAGGAAGACATTACCAATGCTGCGCCACTGATTATTGGTGAAAACTGTGCAAAACCCTACCACGCAAAGTCATTTTTTAACATCTCAGCAATGAGTTTTGGTTCCTTGTCCGAACCAGCTATCCGGGCCCTGTCGAAAGGGGCTGCCAAAGCGGGTTGCTGGTTAAACACAGGCGAAGGTGGGTTATCCAAATACCATCTAGAAGGTGGTTGTGATCTGGTCATGCAAATTGGTACTGCCAAATATGGCGTGAGAGACGACAGTGGCAACTTAAGCGATGCTCGACTAAAAGAATTGGCCAAACTTGAACAGATAAAAATGTTTGAAGTAAAACTGAGTCAAGGCGCGAAGCCAGGCAAAGGAGGCATTTTACCCGCCAAAAAAGTAACCGAAGAAATCGCAAAAATTCGCGGTATTCCGGTAAATCAAGACTCCATATCACCGAATGGGCATCCCGAGATAAAAAGCCCCGAGGATCTTATCGACTTTATCAATCATATAAGAGATGTCACTGGAAAACCGGTAGGGTTTAAAGCAGTCATTGGAGATGCAACCTGGTTGGTCAAACTGTTTGAGCTAATACGAGAAAGAGGCGAAGCTTGTGCGCCTGACTTTATCACTGTCGATAGTGCCGATGGGGGAACCGGCGCTGCGCCACAACCGCTGATGGACTACATGGGACTAACGATTAAAGAAAGTTTACCCTGGCTGGTTGATACGCTGGAACAATACCGCTTACGCTCACGCATCAAAGTGATCGCATCAGGTAAATTAATTACGCCCTCGCGTGTCGCCTGGGCCATTTGTGTTGGCGCTGACTTCGTTACCTCAGCCAGAGGGTTTATGTTCGCTCTCGGCTGCATTCAAGCGATGCAATGCAATAGAAACACCTGCCCCACCGGTGTCACGACTCACAATAAAAAGCTACAAAAAGGATTGGTTCCATCCGATAAGGCCGAGCGTGTCGCCCATTATCACCGAGGCATCGAAAATGACGTCGGTATGATTGCTCATTCGTGTGGTGTGAGCGATCCTCGCAAATTATCAAGATCGCACATTCGTGTGGTGAAAAATAGCGACGAGTCGATCCCCGTTAAAAAACTATAAGTGCACAATGGTTCAAGGCTCAAACTGCGTTGAGCCTCAAACCTTATACAGATTTCAAATACTGAATGATGTCCTGACTTTCGTACATCCACTCTTGCTGCTCATCATCCTTTTCGATTTTTAAACACGGCACCTGAGTTTTCCCGCCGCCAGCCATCAGTTCATTTCGAAAATCCATATTGTCCATAATGTTCTTAAGTGACACTTCAACCTTGATGTTGGGTAATTCATTTAACACCATCTGGCAAAACGGACAGGATGGGAAGTAAAACAGTTCTAAATTTTTCATATATAGTCTTCTCAAAAATATTATTACTCAGCAAATTTTGGTGCAATTCTAACACAGACCGAATCAAGCCGCCCGTAGCCTCAGCCCCTCCGGTTAATCCGGGCTACTGGTAAAAGTTAAGCGTCGAAATTTCTTCGGGGCTTTCCAGCCAACGCTGATAATCGGCTTGCGATAAATAATACAAACAGCCCAATGTATGCGGCTCGCCTCTCAGAGAATAATCAGCGATTTTTCTACTGCGCCTGTGTCGCTCGGCGAGCTTACGAATGTTGCCTGAATTAGCGTCCAAATAAACCAGCACCCAGGGAGCCGCTGGGGTCTCGAATCGACCGGTGGCTTTGGCTATTCCACCAAGCTGTTGAACGACCTGTTTCCAACGCCGACCATGCCCGGTTTGTCGATACTTTTCCCAAACAATGGCGTGAGCAACTTCGTGCAACAAAGTATCTTTTACGATTGAATAATCGTTCAAGCGAAGATGATATCGACTCAAACTAATGCGCTTTTGAACCGGATGGCAGGCGCCGGCCCTTCTCCTGGCGTTATCAAGCGACAATTGCCACTCAAGAAGACAATCATGATCGCATTGCAAACGGCGAAAATCCTGCCGCAACTGTTCAACGGAGCCATTCAGTTCATCGGAATCAAGCATAGTTAAAATTGGGGGTCAATTTGCAAGGGTAGATTTTATCTCATTCTATGAAGAATTGTACTACAGCTTCACAATTCAACAATAAAGCCAGATTTTATCTCGCTGTGATATGGCTATTTTACTTCAAGTGATTTAGCTTTAAACAAGATGGTTCAATTATCAAGGTGCTTATGAGTAGGTCGCTTTTTGTACGAATTGGTGGCGAAGCCGCGGTCGAAGCGGCGGTCAATCGATTTTACGACAAACTATTAAGAAATGAGGATATTCTGCCTTTTTTCCAGCACATATCCATGGACGAGCAAAAGCAGAAAGTCCGAACTTTTTTTACCCAGGTTATGGGAGGCCCTTGCGATACGACACCTAGAGACATGAGAGTGGCTCACGCTCCTTTAGTTAACGATGGTTTAAACGACCATCATGTGGATATTTTCGTAGTCATGATGCGTGAAACAATGGAAGAGCTGAATATTCCCGACGAACTCATCAGCGAGTTTATTGACATCTGTGAATCCTTTCGTGACGATGTGCTCAACAGAGAGTCAGTCAAAACTGACTGAGATTCTCCAACTTTAGGCTTTTGCGTCTAAAACACTGCCTCTAACTTTCACACGATCACGTTTTTTCATCTCGCGTTCACGCCAACAGTGAATAATGTGGTCGTGGAGTTCGTTAAGGATTTGATCTTTTTCAGCGCCCAAAGACTCCGCATTCCCTTCACCCGAGTTTTGGCGTTCCATAATATCGGCGATTTCTTCGGCTAGTGCATGCGAAATAATCTCATCGTCGTACTTTCCTTTGCGTAAATTTTTCATATGAAAAGCAGCAAACTCGCGGTTAAGCTTGCGTTGTTTGTATCGGGCAACAGCGGAATGGATCAAAATTCCGGCACTGAGCGAAATCAACGCTGACATAATAAGAATTGCAATATCCGGTGACATAGTCATCACATATACTCCTTCACTTCTATTTAGTATGACGCTGGATCAGTTTTCGTTTTTCGCTGGCCCCATACGTTTTAAAAATTGACCAAGCCTATCAAACCGCTCGTACAAAAATCTTTGAAACAAAATAATGACCGTCAGTAAATTAAGCGTTGGCATCGAATAGGTCATGATCTTGGCCATAGTTCCACCGCTAAAATAATTCCAGTCGATCGCCTGAATAAAATTAAACACCATGTAGGTTAAACTTAAGTACAGAACTTTAATGTCCTCACGACAAGAAAAACGCGATATTGATTTTAAATAGATTGCCGTAAACACAGGAAATTCCAGCGCGACCCACCAAAGATTCCAAGTTACACGGGCATTACCCCACGTCCAAATGTAGTCAAACACCACAAAATAGACACTGTGTGAAGCAAAAATAATAAGAGATAAAATCAGCAAAGGTGCCGAACGACGATTCACAAAAATCGCCAGCAACATCAAAGCCAGCAAAATCAATCTAAAATTGTCCAGCACCAGTTCAGTCATATATTAAAGCTGAATTGTATCTTCATCTTCTTTATCATCACCCTTGTCGCCTTTCGGGTTATCGTCAGGTGGCGTAGTGCCGCCATTACCGCCGAGCAATAAAGCACAGGTGGTTGTGCCAGGTTCTGCTGCACAGTTTTCCGCCTGCTCTGCCGTGGCGTTGTTAATAAAAAAGGTCAAGAAAAAGGTTAGTAAATCCATAAGTTATTCTCCAATGGTAAAAGTCTTTTATTGCTCCTTACCGAAATTGCCAGGAAATCCTTACTTCCCAGATAACTGCCCTGTATCCATTTTAACGACCTAACTGCAAGTTTTTATTGGATATCATGCAGCTACACAAGCCTTTATTACAAATTGAGAAAACTTTATCCAATATTTTCAGTCAATGAGATGCGTTAAATATGCGATGTGAGACAGATTTCATTAGATACGAATTTTATATTGACACCTGCGATTATAGACTTCATGGGGAATGGTTCACGTTGGCAACAATTAAAACAAAAAAGGTTGTTCATTGCGATTCTTGTGAGATTCGAGAATAAAATGAAAACTAAGAACAGATTTTTAAGTACATTATTTCTGATTGTATTTGTCAGAAACTGAAAAACAAGCAAAGTTGGTGTTTAAGTATCTGAAGTAAAAATACGCATTATACAAGGTAGTATGCCTTGAAAAATTCGCTGTATAAGTGTCGAAACGTTTGGGTTACGCATTCTTCAAGTGACAAAT
>JBPEWV010000058.1:0-14359 GCA_052032335.1 Pleionea sp.
AGGCTAATACGTTGCGTATTATGCCGCCAGCGTGCACATTGTACACAGTTGAAAAGTGGGATGATATTCATTAATCCATTGAGTTTGATAAAGAATTCAGTTGTAATTGTATTTTTTTAGAATATCTATCTACACCCAACGTGGGCAATTTGAGAAGTCAACTTAATAGGAAGATGTTTATGAAGAATGTATTAGTAACTCTAGGGCTGCTTTTTTCAACATCGGTTCTTTCCGATTGGCATAGCGGTACAATTGAAATGATTGCTATAGGCTACGATGGAAAAACGATATCTATTGGGCAAACAGGATCGACAAAGAAAGATTGCACTTGCTATCCGGCATGGCCCAATAGGTTTTGCTTGGATCGAACTAGAGAATCTTTTAAAGAAGAATATTCACTATTGCTATCTGCAAAGGCTAGAAACAAGTCTGTAGCTATTAATATTGATGAAACAACATGTAAAATTAAAGCGATCTATGAAAACTAAATTATTAAGTCACTGTTGACGATAAAATACAAAGTTTGCCGTTAAGCCTCACCATGGATAAAAATATCTCGCCAGTCGGCTGGTACATAGGAACCTATCTGTCTCGATTTATCGAAATAGAAAAGGAATGTAATGATGATCCAGATGAGCGATTTGAGTCCTGGGAAAACACCGTAATCGTTCAAGCCGATAGTCTTGATGAAGCCTTTAAAAAGATCGAAAAAATTGGAAAGCAGCACGGGGATCCCTACAAGGGAGGTGAAGCCGGTGTTGATGTTCAATGGGAATATCTTGGAATTATAGATCTTCTTCCTATTTACGAAGAATTGGAAGATGGTGCTGAACTCATGTGGGGTAAAAACCGACCTAAAAAGTTGAAGAACCTAAAGTCAATGGTTTGTGATGTCCGTTCGTTCATGCTGTAGCAATTAAAAATAGCAATGAACAGAACCTAAACCGCGTCGCTTAATTTACGTAAACGAAAAAATGCTCAAATACCTTTGAGCCTATAACATAGCGCTTCGCTTAATTCCGGTACTTTACTTCGATACTGAAAGGTCTAAATAGGAGTAACCTTTTGCAAATTAGAAAGCTCAATGCGTTACGTGGTTTGGCGGCTTTAATAGTTTTTGTCACTCACTTTAGCGATATAACCAACTGGCTGGACGGTCGATTGGGTGGTGGCTCCGGTGCTTACGGCGTCATGCTTTTCTTTTTGCTCAGTGGCTTTCTGATGTCGTATCTTTATATAGACAAAGCGTTTAGCAAAGTCAATGTTGAACGTTATGCTCTGGCAAGGATTGGACGAGTGTTGCCCTTGTATCTTCTTATCGTTTTCGGTTCCTACATATTATCACTTAAGGACAACCAACTGCTGTACCACATCCCTGACGTCCATACCTTAGTCGGTCATTTGCTGTTTTTATACGGAGAAAGTGTCCTTTGGACGATTCCTGTAGAAGTCCAGTTTTACTGTATTTTTATTGCGTTCTGGGCAGTGGCAAAGAAACGATCCGGTTACATTTATGTATCAATATTGGTTGTGATGATTTTACTATTTTTGTTTAACTTTCCGAGAGTTTACGGTGATATTCATGGTATTCCTTACAATGAGTTTAATGTCATTAGAAGCTTGCCATTTTTCTTTGTGGGCGTAATCTTTGGTATGCATTACCAATCGCTTAAGGTGCCCGATTATCTTAGAAAGCATTGGTTCGTATTAGCACTTTGCTTGATTCCTCTTTTATACCCCGACTTAACCCCGGTAACTTCGGATGCAAAAAGGAGAATGTGGTTAAGCTACGAAGTGCTACTGGTTATGAGTAGTGTGTTCTTTTGTCTGGTCTTTCTTGTCCCAAATAACAACCTGCTTTTGGCAAATAAAGTAGGCGATTTCTTCGGCAAAATTTCGTACTCACTGTATCTGGTTCATTTACCAATTATTGAGCTGGTGAACCGATACGAGTATGCCATCGAAGTAAAGCTTTTACTTTCTTTCGGTTTAAGTGTATTGGTCGCGTTTGCGTCGTTCAGGTTTTTCGAAAAACCTGTTGCCAGCTTAATACGTAGTAGGGCTCCCGACGATTTAGAACAGCGTGATAAAAGTAACCAAGCGCTCGAACTAAAAGTCGAGCAAAGACTGTAGGATTGTGGGTAATTTTCTTTGAGTTGCCTGATTGCTTAATCAAGTCCGCTATCTGTTTTGAGTTTCATCTAGGCGTTATGTTTTGTTGTATTGGTCACATCTCGATGATTTAGAAGTGAGTAACGTCAGCGGTTAACCGACGTTACTCTTTTGGCTTGAGTCATTAAATCGGGTGATTTAAAAGTAATAGCCGAAATTAATGTTAAAGCGGTTATTCACCTTGCCACTGTCACTTGCGATGGAGCCGCCAATAAAGGGCTGGTTTTTCGCACGTACGAAATCAAAATAGGTGTAAAAGCCTCCGCCTGCGGCCATTGCCATACCGAGTACATTCATCCAGGTATCGTTTTCAAGATCTTGTTTGTCAGTAATTAAACTGTGATCGTTGTAAAACGTTAGGTTGGTAACTGGACCGAACGAAACCGGAAGGCTGTAGGAAACGTTTCCGGTATACACTGAGGCTTCGCTCGGAATGGTGTCGTAGAACGCGTAGGCGGCCATTACTGCGCCTTCGTTATCCACTTTAAAATCGTAGTTGTAATCACCAAACTGGACTTGAACGTTCCAGGGGCCGTTGTTGTAAACACCGTGTATTGCAAAGGCCGATCGATGCCCAACGTTTTGATTCGCCCACTGCGACACCGAGCTGCTGTCGTCAATATTACCTGAGTAGAGGTTTCCTCCTTGTGCAGACATGCCCAACTCAAAGTTTTCCTGATCCGACATAGTCCATTGCCGTGCGCCCCGTAGGGCCCAGCTGTTACTTTCGCCTACGGCAAGTTCCGGAGTATCGTATATGCCTTCACTGGGCAGGCGAATGCCGACCGTATCGTAGTTGTACCGTGCGGTACGATCGCTAACGTAACCGTCGACACCGCCTTGCTCGTCAGACTTTAAAAACGCTATATCAAAATCCCATTGGTCACCCCGATAGCGCATTTTTACACCGCTGTCGTGCTCATCTTCTAGCCCGATATAAAAGGTCGAGTTAAAAAAGTAGCTGTGCGAATTGTAAGGCATGTTGCCAAAGGGAATTTTGATGATGCCGACCTGTGCCTGCCAGTTGTCGTCAAGGTTGTAACCAAAATAAGCGCGTTTTACCGCTTCTTGATATTGGAACCAACGGTACTCGGCGGACAAGATGACATCGCCAATTTCGCCATCGAAATTCAAGCGGAAAATATCGAAATCAATGTCACCGCCCCGGCTTTCATTGGCAGAGTTATAGTCTTCGTAAACGTATTGAAACCGAACCGCTCCGTGCACTTTGATCGGCCAGTTCTGATTCTCTTTCGTTTGTTCTTTGAGTTGACTGAGCTGCGCCATGACGCCAGAGTCGGCCGAAGGATCTTCGTCACTCTTCGACTTTTTGCGTGGACTTTCTTGTGTCGACCGCTGGCGCTCTTTTTCCAGCTTTTCGATGCGATCGCGCAACGCTTGCAACTCCTGCTCGACGGTTAACTCGTATTTCTCCGAATTGTGAGTTGTCGATTGTGCTTCGGTTGACGCGCTAGAAGACGATTCTAGCTCTGTTGCGGCATTAACGTCTTTCGATAGTGCCCAGGTGAAAGACGTCGTGATTAGCATCGATACCCATAGTTTGGCACTATACATGAGGCGACTCCTTATCAACTCGTGGGTAGATATGTTGCGTTACATAATCTTCTTGTAGCGCTTTGTACAAACAATACGCCATCAGCAGTAGCACCACCGCAAAGGGCAGACCGGTAGAAATTGCAGCGGCCTGCAAGGCTATAAGCCCGCCACCCAACATGAGTACCGCGGCGACAACGCCTTCGGTGACGGCCCAGAAAACACGTTGTGCTTTCGGTGGGTTCAGCTTTCCTCCAGAACTTAACATGTCGATCACCAGTGATCCTGAGTCGGACGATGTTACGAAGAATACAACCACCAGAAGCATGGCTAACAAGCTGGTAATGGTTGACCAAGGCAATTGCTCAAGCATGGCGAACAAACTCATCGCGTAGTCGTTATTAACCGCTTCGACAATACTGGCATCGCCAAAAATGGCGGAGTATAGAGCGCTGCCACCAAAACCACTCATCCAAAGGAAGGTCATTAGAGAAGGCACCAACAAGACGCCCAAGACAAACTCTTTAATGGTTCTTCCTTTTGAAATCCGAGCTATAAAAACGCCGACAAAAGGCGACCAACCGATCCACCAGGCCCAGTAGAATACAGTCCAGCTGCCTTGCCAGTTGGTCTCTGAGCGATAAGCTTCAGACCAGCTGGAAAGCTCGAATAAATTTTGTAAATAGTGACCGGTGTTCTGTACGAAGCTTTTTAAGATAAACAACGTTGGGCCAAGAGCGATGACGAACAATAGCAGCAACGCCGCCGCCATTAAATTCAATTGACTGAGTCGCTTGATGCCCTTGTCCAGGCCACTAACTACCGAGACAGTGGCAAAAGCGGTAATGATGGCAATCAGCATCACCTTTATCCAGGGCGACTGAGTTAAACCGAAGAGATGATTTAAGCCCGCATTGACTTGATCGACGCCGAGACCGAGTGACGTTGCCACGCCGAATAAGGTTGCAACCACGGCGATGATATCGACCAGATTACCCCAGAAACCGTGAATTTTTTCACCTAGAATGGGGTAGAAAGCGGAGCGGATCGACAAGGGCATTCCTCGGTTGTAAGTGAAGTAAGCCAGTGCTAAGCCGATAACCGCGTAAATGCCCCAAGCGTGCAATCCCCAGTGTAGAAAGGTAATGTCCATTGCCTGAGACGCCGCTGCCATGGTGCCGCCTTCGCCACGAGGCGGACTATTGTAATGAAAAATAGGTTCGGCAACGGCCCAGAACATTAAACCAATTCCCATACCGGCACTGAACAACATGGCCAGCCAACTGAGGTAAGAATAGGTGGGTTTGGCGTCGTCTCCACCAAGGCGCACAAATCGGTATCGACTCATGGCCATGTAAATGGCAAAAATTAAAAATAGCTGTACAGCAAGTATTAAAAACCAACCAAAGTATTTGGTGATTCCATCTTTGGTGTTTTTAAACAGTTCGGTTGCTTGCTCCAGATTGAGTAACGTACCGGCTATAAAAATGATGATAAGTACAACCGATGTAAAAAAAACAATCGGGTGCACCTTCATGTGTTTATCAACTAATTGTTTAATCGACACTGAATTCTCCCGTAGCACAATTATGGCTTATATTGCTCAAGCCGTGTAAATAAGGGATGGTGACTAAAAACTAAAACAATTTAGCTCTGACTGGGAATATTGGTTAAGCCAAACTAATGAGCGATCCCGGTAGAAGTAAAATGCTTACGTTTTTAAGTTTTATTGCTACAAAAGCACTGTGTTTTGCAGCGATACCGATGCATTGCTATCTGAGTATAAAGCTGACGTGTTGTCGAGCATTACAAGTTTTAACAGGCAAAGCATCAGAGTTTGAAGTGACCTAAGGATAGTGAAGTTTTTGAAAAATATCAAAAAACACCTCTTTTTACGGTTGCAACTGCTGTTGCAATTGATGTAACAACCGACTCAATTGTTTGTTGAATAGTTAAAATCAATATTGAACACAAGTTTTACAGAGCAGCGAACTTATCATGTCTGAGAAATAATTTAAACTGAGATTTTTAGTATAAGCAATGAGTTGTTTATAGGTTTTTTAACTTTGTAGACCTTCCATGGTCGAAATGTTTTACTTGAAATAATTTTATCAAAGTAATTGAAAAGTGTTTAGCTACTGCACGAAAGCATGGAGCAGCCCACTTTATGTTTTGCCCAGTCCGGACGTTTTTTTGCGTAGTCTTGATGGTCGTCATCCAAATTGTAAGGTTGTCGAAGCAAGTTCATCAATGTTTCTACTTCGCTAAAGTCGCCTTTTTCGGCTTTTTCGATCGCTTGTTGTGTGAGGTAGTTTCTTAAAATGAATTCCGGATTTGTTTTTTTCATGATCGACAATCTTTCTTCAGTGTCGACCGCTTGTTCAGAAACCAAGTCACAGTAAGCTTTTAGCCAGTCTTTGAATTCTTGCGCGTTATCTATGGGTTCGTAAAAAGCATTTTCGAATTCTTTATCGTTGGGATCGTCGATAGACAGTTTGGCGAGTGTACTGAAGAATAAAGTGAAATCGATATTCGACTGTTGCATGATTTGGTACGCTTTATTGATAATGGCGCTGTTTTCCTGATCTTGATCTTTGTGATTACGCAAGCCAAATTTATCACACTGCATGGCCAGCATTCCGCTCGACAGAGTCAAATCAAATAAACCGAGACCGGTTTTAAAAATCTCAATATCGTCAATCACCGTTGCCAGTGCATTGGCGAGACAAGTCAGGTTCCACCGACAGATGGCCGGCTGGTTACCAAAGCGATAACGTTTGCCTTGAGCATCGGTGGTGTTCGGTGTCCAGCCACTGTCAAAATTATCAAGCCAGCCGTAGGGGCCATAGTCGATCGTTAAGCCTAGAATCGACATGTTATCGGTGTTCATGACACCGTGTACAAATCCGACCCGTTGCCAGTCGATCACCATTTTTGCGGTACGTTGACAAACCTGGGCAAACCACTTGGCGATCTTTTGTTCGCGCGTGCCATCAAGTTCGGCAAAGTCTCTGGCGATAGTAAAGTCGATCAATTGATTCAAAACGTCCTTTTCATCCCGTGCAGCAAATATCTCGAAGTTTCCAAAACGTATAAACGAAGGCGCAACACGACACACAATGGCACCGGGTTCGGCGGCGACATTACCGTCGTACATCATATCGCGAACCACCGATTCGCCTGTGGTCACTAATGACAAAGCGCGCGTGGTTGGAATTCCTAAATGATGCATGGCTTCGCTGCACAAGAACTCTCTTATCGATGAACGTAACACGGCTCGGCCATCGGCTGTTCGGGAATAAGGTGTGCGCCCCGCGCCTTTGAGTTGCAACTCACTACGTTGTTGTTCATAAACTATTTCAGCAATGGTAATGGCGCGTCCATCACCCAGCTGTCCCGCCCAATGCCCAAACTGATGACCGCCATAGCAGGCCGAGTAGGGAGTGAATCTTTCAAGATTCAGGTTGCCCGCGAGAAATTGTTGCATGGGCTCGCTGCGCATTTGTCGCTCGGATAATCCGATTAAATTCGCGACTTCCTGAAAATGGGCCTGAAGTCTCGGTGACTGCACAGGCGTTGGATCACAGCGATGCCAGACTATCCCGGGTGTTTGCTGTGGTTGATGACTGTTTTCCGATTTGCCGGGCAGTTGTTCGGTCAGTTTCGGTGATAACTGATCCGATAACCACTCAAGCGAATTGCTCTTTGACATGGAACACCTGAAGAATGATGACTGTGCATCTAGTTTAACAGGCAAAGGTAATGACAAGTAAATACAAAAATAACAGTTGAATGGAATAATTCTGAATCTTTATCGACAGCAGCGATAGCCGAATCTTGCTTGTGACGACCGACTACAATTGAACCAGATGTGTTTTCAATTTCTCCATATCAGAAATGATGGCCTGGTATTCATGGGTCAGTTGCTGATTTGCTAATAATCGACTTTGAACCGGTTCAGACGATTTGGTAGAGGCTTCGACCAGAGGTGGTGTCGGTACAGCTTTAGTCGGATCGGTTAATGTTACCTCCATTGTTCTCGGAATGAGTATTGCTAAAGCAACAACACTGGCAGCCAGCGCAAAATAGACTCTATTTTTGGTTTTGTGATGAGTTGCAGTCTTAACCATTCCCTGTTCACTTAACTGAGTAAACAGTTGTTGGCGTTGCTTCTCGTTAATCTTTCCGGAGATTTTATCGGCATCAAGGCGCAACCGAGATTCGAATGTGCAATCGTTACCGGCATTGCTATGAACTTTCATGGTGGATGAATTGTTTGTTGAAGAGTCGTTCATTGATGACATCGTCAGTTCCTCCTACGACACCCAGTCGGCGACCGAAAGTTGGTCGCGTTCCATGAGTGCTCGCAGTTTTTCTTTTGCTCTTACTAAATTAATTTTAACCCAGGGCAAGCTTTTCTCAACTATAGCAGAGACTTCTTTACCGGTGTATCCCTCGGCATAAGTAAGCCACAGCACTTCAAATTGCTCAGTACTTAGCTGCTTTCTCGCAATTGGCCAGATATTAGTCTTGTTGGTGTGATGTTCGATGTTAGCGGATTCGATTGGCTCGTACTCCGTTTTAAGCCGATAAAATCGGTGGATCGCGTTGATCGCAATATTGAATAACCAGGTGCTAAAGGCGAATTTGAAATTATAGCTGTCAAGATACCGGTGCGCGTTGAGAAATGTTTCCTGAAAAATATCGTCAGCGTCAGTAAGGTTATCGCAACGTACGCGCAAAAATCGCATCAGTTTTTCTTCGTAGCGAATCACCAGTCGTTGAAACGACTGGTGATTGCCTTTCTGGCTTTGCTTGATGAGCAGTTTTTCGTCCATTTAAGTTTGGAACGCCCTAGTCGTTTGTGTTCGACAGCATGGAAACAGACTTTTCTTTCTTGTCGTCGGTTAGTTGACGAAACGCATCAATCGGACCCGACACGGTGACCAGTAAGTCACCACCACTTTGCTCGAAGCGAATGTTGTTCAGCAAATCGGCAACTTGTGGATCGCTTATGCTGAATCGTTTCATGGCGATAATACCCTTAACGATCGCTTTGATGTTATTGGCAACTTCTTCGGTGTCGGCTTTTAAGCCAAGTTGTAGCGTTGAGTAGCCAGCTTTCTCTGCGTAAGAAACCGATAACTGAGACAGTTGTTTGGCTGAGATTGACTCGAACTGCAATGCCTTGTCATTCATCTCTTCCAGATTAATGCCTCCGTGCATGAGTGCTTTTTTAACATCGACGATCACTTCGAACATACTGCCGGAGGATAATTCTGGCAATGATTGTTCTACCGCTAGCTGACGTTTTATCTCTGCTAGATTGTCACTCAAAATAATAGCATTGTCTGACTTCATCGCGGCGTAAACGATGGATTGCGCCTTTTCGCGATCGTCATCAGAAAATTCCAAGTCGGTTTCATCGTCGATCAACCCCTGCGCTTTCGCCAGCTTTCTGACCCGGTGAACGATGTCTTCAACGGTGTTCTGATAAATATCGACGCCACCAGCTTGCGCTTTATCATCAAAGCCAAGCACCAACCATTGTTGAAGAATGGCAGAACGTTGATTTTTAAATGGCCCCGTTAGTTTAACCACCTTGTTGTCTTCAGAGAATCCGTAAGCGGTTGCAAATTCCAGATGATTAATACTGTCTTTACCGAGCATTAAGCCGATAAAGCGTTTGAACTTTTGATCGTCGGGCTGATTGTCTTTTGCTAAAGCACTGCTTTGCAAGCCTTTGACGTCAAAATGCAAGTACCAGTTTGGCTCGGCATTGTCACTGGCCCAGATACCCGATGAAAAACTTAAAGCGACCGTTGCAACTGCAGTCACTAAACCCTGTTTTGATTTCTTCAGTAATGAAATTCCCATGTCTCGATTCTCCAGTAATATTTTATGGTTCACTGACTTATAGTGAGGTGCAATGAAAAAGGATACAGATATTTATTGTGCCACGACTTATTTAATGGAATACGCGGTAGATGTTTCAAACTGTATCATGGGACACAGTTTGAAACATTGATTTAAAGATACTTCAAAACAGGGTGAGCGGATCTTGATTTTAATCGGTAATGCCAGCGACAAGGAATGTACAACAGTGCGATAACAACGATCCAGACCAGATAAGTATTGAGCAGACTGGGCTCGTAATCCGCTATGGTCGAGTTCCATTGATAATTTAGCCAGCGTTGGTGCTGAATGAAATACCAAACCACCATCGTGGCATGAATGAAGGCAATGTGAATCAAATAGAAAAACAGGGGCACCCGACCAAACACCAATAATATTTTCTTGATGACATCAGGCCAATGGTGAAAACTCGACATGATTATTGCACTGAGGCCCATGGTTGCCATAAGAAATAATAGTGATGGAGGGTATTTTGTTAGATTAATAAAAGCTAGCAGTGCATTAATCGAGTCGTATTGTTCATCACGCCAATGGTTCGCATCGCCGTAGTCGGTGAACAATCGGACCAATGCAAAGCTAATGACGAGAACCGCGCCAGTAGAAAGAAACTGTTGCGCAGACCATTGGGTGATCGAGTTGGCCAGCAAATAACCGAGTGCCATTAAAGCGATCCAGGGCAAAACTGGATAAGCGACAAAAATCACCAGTTGCTTACCGAGAAAAATGGGGGATTGTTGATGCAATAAGGCCCAAAGCCAGTGCCAGTCTTCTCCTGGGTGAGTGGTTATGGGGTCGAGCAGGTTGTGTCCAAAAATGATTGCGATAGAAACGACCAACAGCACGCTTTTAGGTAACCAGATAAATCCAGCGAGGAATATCATGGCAACGCCAATCGCCCATATCACCTGCAATCCGATAGGGCCGCCCAGTTGAAATGTCCACGAAAAGTTAACCAGAGTAATTTCTAAAAATATTAACCAGACACCGCGGCTTAACAAATAGCTACAAAGCAGTTTTTTTGAAGCTACTTTTTTTCCGTAGAGATAAGCGCTCAATCCGGTGAGAAAGACAAATACCGGTGCGCATAAGTGGGTGATCCATCGGGTCAGGAATAACTCAGGAGATGCCTGGGATAAATCGGTCGGGTCGTAGGGCGTCAGCCCCCAATACGCTCGTGTGTGATCCAGCGCCATGATAATCATGACGAAGCCACGCATTAAATCGATAGTTTCTAATCGGTTTGAATTCATGGTGTATTTATTATGGCTGCGTAAGTCATTTTTTTTGATACTAACGTTTGAGCAAACCGGCGAAAACCATCTGCGATTGAATATCGCGATATATCTCAAATTAAAGGTTTAGGTGAGTTGATTGGGCTTTTGATACGCTGGGTAAACGTACTGAAATGCAGCGACATTTAACCCTGCGCTTGAGTCAGGGAGGTGAAGGAGTGGCGAGGGCCACTCCCCGTAGTTTTAGTGTTTATCGATGTTTATTTTTCCATTGACCGTTTCTAAGTCAATTTCAGTAGAGCCGTTGCCGAGCGTGCCTTGCATAGAGCTACCGACGTATTTGTTTTTGATTACTTCTAAGCCGAAGTCATTACTGATGCCACCGTTTACTGTGCTTGCTGAAATTTTCGCACTGGCATTCGATGGTAAGTATAGATTGACCTTTCCATTGACCGAGGACAAATCGATGTCGTCCACTTGTGACAAATCAGCGAAGCGCAGTTCCATCTTGCCATTGACCGTACTGGCTTCAACGTCCGATGTTAAACCCGATGTGGTGAGCCGTCCGTTGACCAGGCTGACGTCCAATGTTCCTTCGACGGCTTTGATATCCAGGCTTCCGTTCACCAGTTCAAAGTTTTTTAAATGAGTGGCATTGGGCACGTCTAATGTGTAAGTGACTTTAGAGCGTTCTTTGTTGTAAAAATAGTTTTCATGGTGGTGAGTTTTTATCGTTAACTGCTCACCCGAAACTTTCATTTTAACTTCAATTTTATCCCGAGCCTTTTGACTGGAGGCCTCGATAACGGCCTTGACCGTTACTGTGTCACAGTCGCAAGCACGGACGGTGACGTTGCCGTTCGTGTTTGATAGCCGGATGGTGCCCTGATTTCCGATTTCGAAGGTTCGGTTAATTTCATCTTCGACGTCTGCCAGGGCGGGAGCTGCCAACAGGCCATTTAAGCTTAGGGTGATCAGAAAGGTTAACGATTTCATGGAGAGTCCTCATTGTCGGTGTTTTTTTTAGCTAGACGCGTCAATTTGGGAAAAGGTTTAAATGGCCAAGTTTGGCTGAATATCTTTCGTTCAACCTGCTTGATATAATTCACGAATAACTCACTCCCATCGAGCTTTATGAGCATTAACAGTATTGAATCGGTTTTACAGCAAACGGGTTTACCGATTGTCGGGCTGCTGGATGAATTGCAACAGGCGGTGACTCAAACCTCGAGTCTGATATTGCAGGCCGAACCGGGAGCCGGAAAAACCACTCTGGTCCCTTTGGCGCTTTTGGCATCGCTTGCGCCGGAGCAGAAAATTGTCGTTCTGGAACCGCGCCGGTTGGCGGCAAAGACAGCCGCCACGCGAATGGCGGCGCTACTGCAGGAATCAGTGGGGCAAACAGTCGGTTATCGGGTGCGAAACGACAGTAAAGTCTCCACCGAGACTCGGATAGAGGTTGTTACCGACGGTGTGTTTTGTCGACAGATACAGTCTGATCCCGAACTGAAACGGGTGGGAATGGTCATTTTTGATGAGTTCCATGAGCGCAACTTACAGGCTGATCTCGCCCTGGCCCTGGCGTGCGAAGTTCAGCAGGCGCTGCGAGACGATTTAAAACTCCTTATTATGTCGGCGACTCTCGATGGTAGAGCCATTCAACAATATTTATCCGACAGTCAGTATTTGCATTGTCCGGGCCGAACTTACCCGGTAGACATTGACTATATGGCGCCACCAACTTATGGCAACTGGCGCGATTTGCTGCAACCAGCGGTTAAGCGAGCACTGGACGAAACCAATGGCGATATTTTGGTGTTTTTGCCGGGCGTCAGCGAAATTAGATGGGCTGAAAATGCGTTACGTCATGAGCAGAACGACGCACTCATACTGACTCCCTTGTACGGTGATTTGTCGTTGCAACAACAGCAGCGGGCGTTACTGCCAGTTACCGGAAAACGACGCATTGTTCTGGCAACCAATATTGCAGAAACCAGCATTACCATCGAGGGAATCGAATGTGTGATAGATTCCGGATTATGTCGTCAATTATTGTTCGATATTGGAACCGGTCTGGACAAACTGCAAACTCGACGCATTTCCAAAGCTTCAGCCGAACAACGCGCCGGTCGTGCAGGTCGTTTGTCCGAAGGCAAATGCATTCGCTTGTGGTCGCAAAGTGAATTGTTACAACCGCATACCGAACCAGAAATTCAACGGGTCGATTTGGCAAGTTTTGCATTAGAGCTTGCCAACTGGGGCGTTAACGATCCGAAACAATTAATTTTTCTGGATCAACCCAGAGCGTCGGCCATGCAACAGGCGCAATCTTTACTCACTCAATTGAATGCGTTGCAAGATGAAACAATAACGTCATTGGGGCGACGGATGCTGGCGCTGGGGGCACACCCGCGTTTGGCGCATATGTTAAGTCAGGCAAATACCGAGTTATGGACCGCCTGCTTGTTGGCCGCTGTCTTAGAAGAACGCGATATTCTGCCCGCCGAACAACGGATTGATGCCGACATCGAGTTGCGACTGGACTATCTGCAAGCGCAAAGCAAGCGAGACAAACCGCACGGATTGGTCGCTCGCCTCTTGCAGCAAGCCCGACGCTGGTTTGCGCAACTTAAATCGCCGGAACACCAGCAAATTGTGTCTAAAGCCGCAGTTGGTGAGTTGCTTGCCCTGGCTTACCCCGATCGAATCGCGCAAAAAGTTGAGCGCGGCTATCGACTGATGAATGGTCGTATTGCCGAGTTGCCCGAGGCGCAGGTGTTATCACACGACTTTATTGTGGTTGCACGATTATCGTTTAGCGATCGACGTACCACCATTCGTCTTCACGCTGCCATCGACTTTTCCGTTATTGAAAATTTGTTCGGCGAGCAAATGCATTCGGAATATCTGACTCGGTGGGAGAATAAAAAGCTGAAAGTCTTTCGGCAAAGAAAACTAGGCGCCTTAATACTCGAATCAGAACGGGTGACGCACCCGGAACCCGAACTGATCACTCAAGGATTAGTGCAAGTAATCAAACAGCAAGGGCTTAAAGTTTTAAACTGGAATGAAGCTTCGACGCGTTTGGTTCAAAGGGTGCAGACCTTGCAGCAGCATGTACCTCATTTAATCGACTGCCCTGACTTTTCAGATGAAGGGTTGCTGTCTTCGCTGGACGATTGGTTGTTACCTTTTATCAACAACATTAACAGCCTGGAACAAATAAACGCCGATGTTTTACTGCAAGCTTTACAAAGTCGACTTACCTGGGAACAGCTGCAACGGTTAGACGAATTGGCTCCCCAAAGGTATCTGGCACCGTCGGGGTCGAACATTACGATTGATTACTCGGTAATTGAGAAACCCGTGTTGGCGGTGAAGCTTCAGGAAATGTTTGGTGAAACGCAATCACCTGCCATCGCGCAGGGTAAGATTCCCTTAACCTTGCATTTGCTTTCACCGGCGCGTCGACCACTGCAAGTGAC
>JBPEWV010000059.1:0-26121 GCA_052032335.1 Pleionea sp.
CTGAGTGTCTCGCTAATGATAGTGCAGGTACGCTATCCACTGGGTGACTGGGTGTACCGATTTGAACTGGTGGTGATCGTCACTTTTATTTTTGAGTATCTGTTGCGGTTTTGGTTACACAGCGATTTGCATCAACAAGTGAATCTGGCGATAGAAAACGCGCAACGGGCAAACGTCCCGATTAACTGGCCCACCATCTACCGGCAAATTGCGGCTGAAAAATGGCGCTATGTAAGCAGTCCTTTAGCAATTATTGATTTGCTGGCGATCATCCCTGTTTATCGACCGCTGCGGTTTTTGCGGGTATTTCTATTATTTCGATTGTTTAAATTATTGCGTTATTCTCGCACCATTGCCGAGTTTTCGAAGGTACTGTCTGAAAAACGCTTTGAGCTGCACACTTTACTGTTGTTTGTTGCCATCATTATTGTCATTTCTGGAGCCGCTTTGTATGTGTTTGAAGCGGGGCGTCCTAATTCTCACGTCAATTCATTGTTTGATGCGTTTTATTGGTCGTTGGTTACGATTTCTACCGTTGGTTACGGCGATATTACGCCGATCTCGGTTGAAGGTCGTGTCGTCACCATGGTGCTGATCATTTCGGGTGTTGGGGTCGTTGCTTTTTTTACCTCAACGTTGGTCTCCGCTTTCTCGGCGAAACTGCCTGAAATCCAGGAAAACCGGATTCTTGCCGAGATTGAAAAATGCCATTCGTTTATTGTGCTATGTGGCTACGGCCGAATTGGTCAAATCGTTGCTAACAAGTTGTTAGAAATGCGTAAAAAAATAGTCGTAATTGATCAGTTGCCAGAAAATGTTAATAGAGCCCGTCTCGACGGTTTTCTCGCAATTCAGGCCGATGCCTCCGAAGCTGCGGTGCTGAATCAATTGAACCTTAGTCAGAAAGGTGAGTATTTGGTGTGTGTTACCGATGACGATGTGACCAACTTATACATCACCCTAAGTGCTCGCCAATTGGACGCTGAACTGCCCATTATTGCGCGAGTGAATGAGCCGGAAAACAAAACCAAAATGTGCATCGCTGGGGCGACGAAAGTTATCAGTCCGAGTGAAATTACTGCGGGTGTCTCAAGGGAGTTTGCGGGGCAACCGGTCGCATTCGAAGCCGTGGTTGATATTTTGAGTGGTGCCGAAGGCGTCGGTATGGAAACTATAACGGTTACCAAAAATGGAAAGTTGTTGGGGCGCAAACTGTGTGATGTTGATTTGACCGAATTTAATCTGGTATTGATAGGTGTGTTGTCGGGTAAGGCACAAAGTGGAAAAAACAGTTACCCGGTCGGTTCGCATCATTTCTTGTTTAATCCGAACAAGGGTTATCTACTGCAAGAAGATGATCGGCTGGTGGTGGTGGGACATTATCAGAGTGCCAGCTACTTTATGGAGTATTCCTGTTGACGCAACACGTTTTAATTTTTGGCTGTCGTAATCTCGGCTTTGAGGTAGCGCGATCGCTAACCAGTGATAGCCGTAGCATCGTCATGGTGGACCACGATGCCGAGCGTGTTGCAATCGCCAGAGCAAAAGGCTTTGAAAGTCGACAGGCACGCTACGATAGCGATGACGATTTAAAAGCGCTTGGCATTGGTGACTCGGTAACCTTGTTGTATGCCTTGTTAGAAAAAGATTCAGAAAACGTGTTCCTGTGCTTGTCGGCACGAACCTTGGCGTCGTCGTTGCGCATTATGGCAGTTTCGGAGCAACCGGAGGCGCAGCAACGATTACTGTCGGCTGGGGCGAATAAAGCGATCGATCCTTTTTTACTGTCGGCTCATCAGGTTGTGCAATCCATGACCCGTCCTCTGGTGTCGGACGTGTTGGAGCACACTATTTTAGGCCAGCAAGACCTGGAACTCGCCGAACTGGTTATTCCTGAGAACTCGCCGGTTCAGGGACAGCGCGTATCTCAGTTAGCGCTGGATGAGACCTACAATCTGGTGCTTATAGGATTGCTCGATTGGCAAACCAGTGATAAGTTTCTGTTTCATTCGTTACAGGACGATCGTCAACTTGATGCTGGCGATGTACTGGTGGTTGTCGGCCACGATGCTGAAATAAAGCATTTGAAATGTGCGCTCAGAGGGTGACGCTGACTTTACCCGGCTCGCTAATGACAGTAACGTATTAACAAACCGAAACATTTCATCACACCCGAAAACATTATATCTAGGATAATGTTTAGGTCGTAAACTGATTTTAAGTTGAAACGTCGCGAAACTCTAAATCGAGTTCGAAGCTCTGAATCGAATTTAATTCTACTGGAAACACTAATTTTGGGGATCATATGACAACTCGCAAGGCAACCTTGATTGGCCTGGTATGTGTATTGGTGGTGGTATTTGGGATTACTTTGCTCTTTATTTTTAACCCGAAGCCACCGAAAAAGCCGGTTGAGCGGATCGCGCCTCTGGTCGAAGCCGTCATTCCGTCCCGGGAAACGCATCAATTTATTGTTGAAAGCCACGGAGTGGTGCAGCCTCGAACCGAGACTACTCTGGTGTCTGAAGTGTCGGGTGTGGTGCAGCGGGTCTCAGATAAGTTCTTTGCTGGAGGGTATTTCGAAAAAGGCGAAGTACTGTTGGTGATTGATCCTACCGACTATCAGGTTGCGGTAGAGCAGGCCAAAGCGCGACTAACCAGTGCCCAGGCGCAATACGCTCAAGAAAAAGCACGAGCTGAACAAGCCCAGAAAGAATGGGACTTATCCGGAAGAAGTCGAGAAAAGGCACCGGCGCTCGCATTACGCGAACCATTTTTATTAGAAGCCAAAGCCAATGTTCAATCGGCCGAAGCTGACTTAAAGAAAGCGCAGCAAAAATTAGCGCGAACGGTCATTCGGGCCCCTTACGATGGAATGGTAAAAACCAAACGGGCCGACGTTGGTCAATTCGTGTCGATGGGCACTTCTCTGGCCGATACCTTTGCCGTTGATTACGCAGAGGTTCGACTGCCGTTAACCGATCAAGATTTAGCTTTTATCGAAGTGCCTGGATTTTCAGCGTCAGCAGACGAAGGGAAAACCAAAGTCGAATTAATTTCTTCTTATGCAGGGCAGCCGGTCACTTGGGAAGCGCAACTCGATCGCATGGAAGGCGTTGTTGATCAAACCTCTCGAGTTCATTATGCCGTTGCCAGAATTAACGACCCTTATGGACTGAAGCAAACCGTAAACTCGCGCAAGCCGTTAAAAGTCGGAACCTTCGTTACGGCACAAATTAATGGCGTTGAAATGTCAGGTGTGATCAAAGTTCCACGCAACGCTTTTCGCGATCTCGATAAAATATTAGTCGCTGATGACAACAAAGAACTGCAAGTTCGCGAGCTCAAAATTATCCGCTCAGAAGCAGACTTCGTTTACATTCGCGACGGACTCGAGCAAGGCGATCAAATTGTATTGACTGCCATTGAGTCTCCTGTACAGGGAATGAAACTGAGAATTGAAGGTGAGGCAGACTCTGAACCCAAGTTGGCACCGAAAGAAGCGCTGGCGAAAAATCCCAATCAAGAAACGCTCGAGCAATAACGGTACAGGACACGCGTAAATGACTCAACAAACAGTACAAAAAGAAACGGGAATCATCGCCTGGTTCGTACATAACTCGGTTGCGGCGAATTTGCTAATGCTGTTTCTGATTATTGGTGGTTTTTTCTCTTACTCAATGATGACCAAACGGATGCAGCCGGATATACAGCCCAATGTGGTCAATATCAACGTACCTTACCTTGGTGCCGCGCCGCAGGAAGTTGAAGATGGTGTAATCATCAAAGTCGAGGAAGCAATTCAAGATATTAAAGGCATCAAGCGAATCAATTCCTTTGCTCGTGAAGGAATGGGGACTGTTCGCGCGACCTTAGAAAATGATACCGATCTTGATGAGGCGCTGAACGAAATAAAAATTCAGGTGGATTCCATTTCAACCTTTCCGGGAGAAACGGAAAAACCTTTAATTTCCAAAGCCGAATTCTCTGCAGATGTGCTTTGGTTGAGCGTCTATGGCGATATGGACAGGCGCACGCGACAGACTCTGGCACGCGAAGTTCGAGATGAAATCATGTTGTTGCCAGAAGTGAATAAAGCCGAGGTGATGGGCAATCGTCCGTACGAAATTTCGGTTGAAGTGTCTGACAGTCAACTGCGCAAATACGATCTTTCCATGACCGATATTTCTCGCGCCATCCGTCAATATTCCATCGACTTGCCGGGCGGTACCATTAAAACCGATGGCGGCGATATTCGGTTGCGAACTAAAGGCCAGGCATACACCGGGTTTGATTTTGCCCAGATTGTTTTACGGACTAATCCCGACGGCACGCGTTTATTATTGAGCGACATAGCTGAGATTAATGACGGTTTTGTCGAATCAAACGGCTACGCACGTTTTAATGGAAAGTCAGCAACGGTAATTCGAGTGAAATCTCTGGGCGAACAAAACGATCTCGAAATCGCTGAAGCGGTTCGCAATTATATGAAGAACAAACAGCAGACGCTGCCTGCCGGGGCAAATATTGATATATGGGGCGACGGCTCGGTCTATTTGCAAGAACGGCTCGACATGATGTTCTGGAACATGCTGATGGGTGTCGTGCTGGTATTTCTTTTACTTTCTTTGTTTTTGCGATTCAAAGTCGCCATTTGGGTGCTGGTAGGGATTCCCATCTGCTTTTTTGGTGCCTTTTTGTTTATGGACAAAGTCGGGCCGTTCGCTACCAATATTAATTTTATGAGTCTGTTCGGATTGATCCTGGTGTTGGGGATAGTGGTGGACGATGCGATCATTATTGGTGAAAGTATTTACTCCGAAGTGAAAGAACACGGTCACAGTAAAGATAATGTCATTCGCGGAGCCAAGCGGGTCGCCATTCCGGCTACCTTTGGTGTTTTAACCACCATCGCCGCCTTCTTGCCAATGCTCACTTTGGATTTTACATTTGCGCCTTTCTTTGAAGCCATCGCAATTGTGGTTATTTTATGTTTGATCTTTTCATTGGTGGAGTCGAAATGGATTTTGCCGGCGCATTTGGCGCATATGAAGTATCAGCCTTATGATGATTCGAAAGCCAACAAATTTCAGAAGCTGCAACACGCCATTCGCGAAAGCATGGAAAACTTTGCGAAATATAAATATCAACCTTTTTTAAAGCAGGTGATTCAGCACCGAATTCTTTCGGTAGTCGTTTTTTTCTGTTTGTTAATTTTTTCTTTGGCGTTGATGTTTTCTGGTTGGCTTAAAGTTGAAGCGTTTCCCAGAGTTGCTGGGGACTTTGTACAAGCGAGTTTCAGTCTCAACGAAGGCAGTCCGCCATCGCAACGCGATGCGCTCATTGCGCGCATGGAAGACGCGGTCGAACGAACCGATGAATTTTTAAGTAACAATAACAACAATCAGCAACCGGTATTAAAGCACGTATTGTCCTGGACTAATGGCGACGTCGGCGGCGGCATGTTTATCGAGCTGGTTCATTCGGATAATCGGTCGGTAACCGCGGTTGATTTTGAAAAACGGCTACGTAATGAGATTGGAACGGTGGCAGGCATCAAGGAGATGCGTATCATGTCAGAGATGGGCGCCGGAGGTGACTCCAGCATCAGTTTCCGTCTGGTAGGTTCGAATTATGACAATCTCGAAAAGGCATCCAATGATTTACAGCAGAAGCTGAAGGAATACGAAGGTGTCTACGACATTCGTACCTCTTACAGTTCGGGCAATAAAGAAATCGAACTGGAACTCCTGCCTGGCGCAGAAGTATTGGGTATCTCGCTCAGTGACCTGGGGCGACAAGTTCGACAGGCATTTTATGGCGAAGAAGCTCAGCGAATTCAGCGTGGTAAAGATGAAGTAAAAGTGATGGTGCGCTATCCAATCAGCGAGCGCCGTTCCATCGCCGATCTGGAAAACATGCGAGTTCGTACAGCCGCAGGTGACTGGGTGCCATTTTCTTCAGTGGCCAGCATTAAGTTGGGAGAAGGTTATTCCACCATTCAGCGAGAAGATCGCAAGCGCGCGATTTCGGTGATGGCGGATTTTGATCCCAATAAGGTGCAGTCTCGACGAATTATCAGCGATATCAATCAGAACTACATTCCTGAACTTGTGTCCCGATACCCGGGAGTCAGCTCGGAACCCAGTGGTCAGAGTAAAGAGATCGGTGAGATGCTGGGCGAACTAGGATTTTCCATGTTGGTCGCGTTATCGCTTATTTATGTTCTTATAGCAATCCCGTTAAAGTCGTACTTGCAACCATTGATGGTGATGTCGGTCATCCCGTTTGGATTAATTGGCGCCATCGTCGGGCACCTCATTTTCGGTAAGAGCTTTAGTATGATGTCGGGCTTTGGCCTGATTGCGCTTGCCGGGGTTGTGGTTAATGACAGTCTAATCATGGTTGAATTTGTTAATCGGGCAAGGCGAGAAGGCGTGCGTTTAAGCGATGCAGTGTTGCAAGCTGGGGTAAAACGATTCCGTCCGATCATGTTAACTTCAATGACGACCTTTTTGGGCTTGTTCCCGATCATGTTTGAAACCAGTCTTCAGGCGCAAATCATCATACCTATGGCCATTTCTCTGGCGTTCGGTATTTTGTTTGCAACCGTTATTACCCTGTTACTGATACCGGCTTTGTACATGATTCTGGAAGATATGAAACTTCGCCTGCAGGGCAACCATTCTTCCGATGAATTAAAACGGGAGCTGGCTTTGGAGCAATCCAGTTAAACGATTGTCGGTTGAACTTGCCTTAACCGGCGTAAATAAAGGCGCGTTTTACGCGCCTTTATTTATTCTCGTTAATCGTTGTACTATGTTGTCGGAACTAGCCTGATTTATGGACATTTGATGAGCCTGACAACGCGAATAATTGAACTTAATATTTATCCGGTGAAATCGTTAAAAGGTATCGCCGTCGACAAGGCCTTGGCGACCGAAAAAGGATTTTTGTTTGATCGCCATTGGATGATCGTAAATCCTAAAGGGCAATTTCTCAGTCAACGGCAACTGCCAAAAATGGCACAAATAGAAACGCAACTGACCGAATCTCATCTGAGGTTGAAACACTTTGCGATGGATTCAGAGCTGGACATTGCTTTTAACTCCTCACCAACCGAATCCTTAAAAGCGCGTGTCTGGAAAAACGAAGTCAATGTGCTGGATGAAGGCCACGAAGCTTCTCTATGGCTAACCGAGGTGTTGCAAGCGCCCTGGCCAGTTCGACTGGTAAAAATGGCAGATGACGAGACGCGAGTAGTGGATCAGAGTGAAAAAACAATGCAAGGGAAGTCGTCGGTGGTGACCGAGTTTGCCGATGGGTTTCCCTATCTTATTGCCAATCAGGCTTCTCTTGAGCGTTTAAATCAGCAACTGAATAAAGCCATTCCTATGGATCGATTTCGTCCTAATATCGTCGTTGACTCGGGGGTAGCGTTTGCTGAGCATGGCTGGTCGCAGTTACAACTGGGTGAAATTATCTTTAGCTTGCGATATCCGTGTGAGCGATGTGTTGTAACTACCATCGATCAACAAAACGCGACCAAAGACGTCACGCAGGAACCCTTAAAATCATTGATAGAAATCAATCCCATGCCAGGTAAAAAAGCTGCTGCGTTCGGTGAAAATGCTGAGTTAATTAGTGGTGTTGACGAGCTTGTGTCGGTTGGTGATCGCTTTACGGTGCTGATTAAGTAAACAGTAACCGTGTTGACGTCGTGTATGGGCTTTCGTGCGAGCATTAGCCGGTCAAAAAAAAAGGCGGTTGGGGGAACCGCCATCAATGTCACTCGCTTCCTGAGTGTTCTCTGATAATTTTTACGTCAGCGAAGTTGTTTCGGATCACAGCAATCAGAAAAATTATTGTTACTGGCTCAGCGAAAGCTTAAACCCCTCATGTGTTGCTTCAAAGCCCAGAGACTGATAGAAGCGAATGGCGTCGCGCCGGGTTTTGTCCGACGTTAGCTGGATGATCGTGCAGTGCTTTTCTTTGGCCCGCTCAATGGCCCATTCGAGCATGCTCTGTCCCAACCCGCGGCCACGATAATCGCGATGGATGCGCACGCCTTCGACAAGACAGCGCCAGGAACCGGTATGGGTCAAGTAGGGAATAAAGGTCAGCTGCAACATTCCCACCGTTTTACCGTTTAGTTCCACCACAGTCAGCTGATTATTGGGATCGCGACTGATTTGATTAAAGCTTTCAAGGTATTGGGGATTGATTGGTTGGCTTGTGTCTTCCCGGGCAGCGCCTAATGGATCGTCGGCCAATAAGGCGATCAACACTTCTAAATCGGACAAACGCGCAGGGCGGAAGTTTGGCTTCAATGTGTGACTCCTGTTTATGCTAAATAGTATCAAGCGAAGACTGCAAGCTTGACCAAAAGACGTCACTACCGTTATTTTGTACGGTCGTATTTAAAAGTCGTAAAAGAGATGGGTGAATGAATCAACTGGAACAACTTAAATCGATGACAACCGTGGTAGCCGACACAGGTGACTTTAACACAATTGAGGCGTTTAAGCCGCAAGACACAACGACCAACCCCTCTTTGTTGCTTAAGGCGGTCTCCGATCCGGCCAACGCACCAATCATTCAAGGTGCGGTAGAACTGGCGCGCGACGAAACCGATAATAAAGACGAGCAGTTAGCGGCGGCCTGCGATTATTTAAGTGTTCTGGTGGGTAAGCAATTGCTTGAACGTATACCTGGACGAAACTCGACCGAAGTCGATGCGCGACTGTCGTTTGATACCAAAGCAACCGTGGAAAAAGCGAAGCGTTTGATCGATTTGTATCAACAGCAAGGGATCGAACGCCATCGTATTCTGATCAAAATTGCCGCAACTTGGGAAGGCATCAAAGCGGCCGAAATACTGGAGCGGGAAAACATTCAATGCAATCTGACCTTATTGTTTAATTTTGCTCAGGCAAGAGCTTGCGCCGAAGCGGGTGTGTATCTGATTTCACCTTTTGTCGGCCGCATATTGGATTGGCATAAAGCCCAGACGGGTCAAAACGAAATAGCCATCGAAGACGATCCAGGGGTGGCGTCTGTGACCAACATATTCAATTACTACAAGTCTCGGCAGTTTGAAACCATTGTAATGGGCGCGAGCTTTCGCAGTCGGCATCAAGTCTTGGCGCTCGCAGGTTGCGATCGATTGACCATTGCGCCAGCGTTATTGCAACAATTGGCCGACGACTCAACTCAAGTGCAACAAAGGTTATTTCCGGCAACACAATTGTTGCCGCGTGACACGCCAATTACCGAAGCAGAGTTTCGATGGCAAATGAACGAAGATGCAATGGCAACGGAGAAAACGGCGCAGGGTATTCGCGCTTTTGCGGCGGATCAGGTGGCATTAGAAGCGCTGGTCGCAGACCATCTGTAACCTACGCCGGAGTGAGAAAAACGACATCTTTGTCGATAAACTCGAGCTTGAATTGCCACCGCTCAGCGATCCATCGAAAGCAGGCATCGCTGTAAAAACAGATATGAGTGGGGTCGTTTTTGTAGTGCCAGGATTTAAAGGCATCGCGATCGATCAGTCGTTTGGTCATGATAGCTAACAGACTGTTATTCGACTTTAGCAGTTGTTTAAACAATTCGAACGTTTGATCGGGGGTGGCAATGTGCTCGAGTACTTCGGTACAGGTAATAAAGTCATACTTACGATTCAGCACTCGGGTGTCGGGAAAATAGTAAAGGTCGTACACAGAGGTTGGTCTGTCGTGCTGACTCAAATAATGCGCTAACGCGGGTGCCGGACCACAACCAAAATCTAATCCCAGTTTGTTTTTTTCCACACGTTGCATCAAGGGCAAATAAGTTCTTGCAAGAAACGACAAATAACCCGGGTCGTCAAGGCGGTTTTCGTGTTTGTCGTATTCTTGCTTCTCCTGAACTGACGATAAACGATACTCAGGGGGAACAAACACCAGATCGCATATCGAACACAGGTGATAATCACGCTTTTTATCCGACCAGTAAAGATTCGTCGAATGGGACTGACATAATGGGCATAAAGTCATAGGATTACGCAAAAGCCAACAGGATTGACTATATTTCAATTAATAATAAATGTTTCAATTCTAAGAATAATAACGTGAATGACCGAGACTTCCCAAACTTTGGAGACTGGCCCTACATTGGACACCCACATCGAACAAATTGCGCAATATAAGTTGCCAGTGTTGTGCAACCTGGATGCGCTGAATACGAATTTAAACGACCCCGATGCTGCGGCAGGGGATCTTATCAAATTGGTACGTTTTGACCCGGTGTTTTGCCTATACGTTCAACAGCTGGCGGGAGAAAAACAGTCTGGACGCAGCGGCGAAGTGGTGGGGCTGGATCACGCGTTGAGTATGCTCGGTATGGATGGCGTCAGTAAACTGAGGCCTCAATTAATCCCCATGTCGAAGAAGCGTTCGCCTGAACTATTGCAGGTTTTGGCAGAGAGTTTATTGGCTTCAGAAATCGCTACGCAACTGGCCCGCCTCAAAGGTAGCAACCTTCGTGAAATGGGAGCGTCCGCTTTATTTGCCAGAGCTGGTGAATGGCAATTGTATTTTCAAAACGCTGAGTCAATGTGGCGCGTTCGGCAGGGCGTCAGTAAAAATCCGTTTGCGGTTGACTCGGTCAGTGAACAGTTTTTAGGATTTCGGCTCAGTGATTATCAAGCGAGGTTAGCGGAACAGTTTTACTTGCCACAACTGAATGTTCGTGCTGCCCGATTTTCATTCGTTAGTGTGATAAAAGAATTGTTGAAAGCAATCGAGTTGTATCGGAACAATCAACTTTTGTTAGAAGAGTGCAGCCGCGAGTTGCGATTTCATCTGGGTGCCGCTGAATTGCTTCCGATACTGGCGAATCGTTTAGCCATGTCGTTGTGCAGTCCCTGGTTAAAAAATGCTTGGGGACGCTGGATTGATATTGCGGCCATACACTGCCATAAAAACAATATTCAGATTAAATCGGCGGTCATCCAATCGTGTCGAAACGTGGCGCAGCAGGGTATCGAATTTCCATTGTACCGACCGGCCAGTGGTTTGTTGGGGCCAACCGATAAGACGCCTTATCGTCGATTCAGTTCAAAGCAGACGCGAGCAAAACAATCGAAACCGAACCGTGCCGAAGCTGTAGCCGACCCGGCCGTGCGTTTGCAAAAACGTCAATCGGCAAACTACAGCAGCCAAAATATGGTGAAGGTTCGTCGGTTTTATCGAAAATTAATCGACTCACCGCAAGAGTTAGGCAAACCGCGCCAGCTTGTGGAGAAAACATTGCGGCTGTTAATAGAACAAACTCCGCTTGAAAGAGTAGCGTTTGTCGTTATTGGCAAAGACGGTGAAACGGTGAGAACGTTGAACTCGGTGGTTAAGAAGGCAATCGAACCGGCACCGATAATCTCGACCAATCTATCAGTAACTCGCGTTTGGAAAAAATTTGCCGAGAAACAGGCTTTTCTGGTTTTCAGTGCGTTAAAACATGAAAAGTACTGGACGCAATTGCCCGACGCGATAAAAGACGATGAACGAGTCGATTTTTTCTTATTAAATTCGATTTTTTATAAAGGCCGGGTGCGCGCACTTTTATACGCTGATATGGCCCTCTCACGTCGAAAACTTTCGGGAGATTTAATTAATGATTACAAACGCATCGCCAGTGGGTTAGCAAGTGCATTGCGTTCAACTTCATAATCAATTATCGCGATAACCAATGCTGCAAACAATGAAATTTATTCTTAAATCGATTAAGTTGAATTTTTCTCATTATGTTAACCAGCCGGAAAAACGCTGGCGACAGCTGATGTTGGGTGTTGCTGTTTTCTTTCCGGGTGTATTGTCTTTGTACATTGCTTCTACATTCGAATGGCAGTGGTTATTTTATCTCGGTGCCTTGATTATGATTTTGGGTATAGCGATAACGGTTCCGGCGTATTTCGCCATTCTCATTTGGCGACTTGCGACGTCGGACAAAACCAAAGGAAAAACTGACAAATGAAATTTTTTATAACCGGAATCAGTGGACTGATCGGGCGCCATTTGGCGCAAACCCTGAAAACACTGGGACACAGCGTTTCAGGGTTAACGCGAGACGTAAACGCAGCTGCACGTAAGCTGCCGCCAACTGTGTCGTTAGTCTCGTCGTTAGAAGAAGCCAACGATTTTATGCCCGATGTAGTGATCAATCTTGCTGGTGAGCCAATTGCCGACAAACGTTGGTCCGAGAGTCGAAAACAGCAGCTGCGCGATTCTCGGGTCGACCTGACCCGCCAGTTGGTTGACTGGATGTCGCAACTAAATCAAACGCCCGACTTATTTATTTCCGGTTCGGCGGTTGGGTTTTACGGTCGACAAGGTTCGGATACGGTGGATGAAACAACCACACCGCACGATGAATTTACCCATCAACTGTGTCGCGACTGGGAAGCCGAAGCTAAGAAGGCAGAAGCGTTTGCCCGTGTGTGTATCGTGCGAACGGGCTTAGTGGTGGCTGACAGCGGCGGATTTCTCGCAAAGATGCTGCTGCCATTTAAACTCGGTTTGGGTGGGCGATTGGGATCGGGTGAGCAGTACATGAGTTGGATTCATCTACACGACATGATTAGTGGGATCGAGTTTTTGGTTGAGAATAACCAATTGTCAGGGGCTTTCAATTTTACCGCACCGAATCCGGTTACCAATCAAACTTTCACCCAAACATTGGCCAGCGTACTTAGTCGCCCGGCGATTTTTCCGGTTCCTGCTTTCGTGTTAAAACTGTTGATGGGTGAGATGAGTGATATCTTACTGACCGGGCAAAAAGTCGAGCCTAAAAACTTGCTGCAAGCCGGCTATCAGTTTTCTTATGAAAACCTGGAGGGTGCGCTGAAGCAAGCGTTGGGCAAGAGTCGTTAGCCTTTGTCAGAGTGGACAAAAAAGGGAGCTTGCGCTCCCTTTTTTATTTCAACTATTGGCCTGAATCAATAGTAAGGATTTTCACCTTCCGAATGCTCGGTAACGTCTTTTACGCCTTTTACTTCCGGAATTTTTTCGATTAATGTTTTTTCGATGCCTTCTTTTAGCGTTACGTCAACCATTCCGCAACCTTGGCAACCACCACCAAACTGAAGAATGGCGTAACCATCATCAGTCAGCTCAACCAGATTAACCCGACCGCCATGATTCGCCAGCTGCGGATTAATTTCGGCTTCGATAATGTAAGTGAGGCGTTCTTCGACCGGTGCATCGTCGGATACTTTTCTTACTTTGGCGTTAGGAGCTTTAAGCGTTAATTGCCCGCCCATCTTATCGGTTTGGTAATCGATCAAGGCTTCATCCAGGTAAGGTTCCGATTCTTGATCGACGTAAGCGGAAAAGCCTTCAAACTTGTATTCGGTATCGGTTTCTTCGATGGCATCCTGTGGGCAGTAGGAGACGCCACATTCGGCGTGCGGAGTGCCCGGATTGACCACAAAAACTCGTATATTGACGTCTTTATCGTCTTGTTGGCTTAACAACTTGCGAAAGTGTTCTTGTGCTGACTCTGTAATTTCAATCATATAACTTCGATATTGGTTAAAAATCTGTCTGCGATTTTAACAGATTGTGCTAACAACTCTAAACGATTGCGCTACTTTTTATTGATTATCCGCAATATTAGTGAATAGTCCTAGTTTCCATGGGGTTTCTTTAATGCGAAAACCATAAGAATTTGCTATAAGAGAGCCTTAACTGGATAAATCGATAAACTCTATGAAATTAATAACCTTAGTTTTTACCCTTGTTTTTATTTCATTATCTTATGCGGAAAAGCCGACGCTTGATTATTATCTGTCACCCCAGATTGTGTTTGACGAATCCACCTCCTTCGATCCAGACGTTCCCACGCCCGAGTCGGTACTCGGTTATCAGGTGGGTGACTGGCACGTTCGACCCGAGCAAATTGCTGAGTATATGTATGCGTTAGCGTCAACTTCGAAACGGGTCTGGGTAGAAGAAACCGGACGCACCTGGGAGCAGCGCCCCCTGATGTTGGTTGCGTTTTCCAGTGAACAAAATATTACAAACTTAGACAAAATTCGAACCAACCATTTAAACCTTCAATCTAGAAGCAATGACTCTCCGGGAATTGCCTGGATGGGCTACAGTGTCCACGGAGATGAAGCGAGTGGCAGCAACACCGCTTTGTTGCTCGCCTATTATCTTGCGGCTGCGCAAGGGCCGAAGGTTAATAACTTTTTGTCAAATAATGTGGTGTTGATTGATCCTATGCTCAATCCTGATGGTTTGGCGCGGTTCAGCACCTGGGTCAATTCTCGAAAAAGTATGCACACGGTGTCGGATCCGAATGATGTCGAGCACAATGAACCCTGGCCCACTGGCAGAACCAATCATTTCTGGTTCGATCTAAATCGAGATTGGTTATTAGCACAACATCCGGAGTCACGTGCGCGCTTAAACTATTTTCATCAGTGGCTTCCGTTGGTGGTGACCGACTTTCATGAAATGGGCAGTAACAACAGTTACTTTTTTCAACCCGGCGTGCCCAGCAGAAACAATCCGATAACACCGCAGAAAAATTTTGATCTTACGGCCAAAATTGCCGATTACCATAGCAAAGCGTTTGACAGCATTGGCTCTTTTTATTATTCCAAAGAATCGTTTGACGATTTTTACTACGGCAAGGGTTCGACTTATCCCGATGTGAATGGCTCCATCGGTATTTTATTCGAACAGGCTTCAGCAGCTGGACATCGAATCGATACAGTAAACGGCGATTTAACTTTTCCGTTCGCCATACGCAATCATCTGGCCGCTTCGTTTTCAACGTTAAAGGCCATTCATAACGAAAAAATATCGTTAATGAATTATCAGAAAGAGTTTTTTCAATCGGCTTTGAAACAGGCTGATGACTATAAGTTTGACGCCTTTGTATTTGATGCAGCAGGTGATAATACCCGGTTGATGGCTTTTTTAAATATTTTGCAGCAACACAAAATCAAATTTCACGCTTTAAGTAGAGACTTGAAAGTCGATGGAAAAATTTATAAGGCATCAGAAGCATTCATTGTTCCAGTAGAGCAAAAGCAGTTTCGCCTGATTCGTGCCATGTTCGAGACGCAAACGTCTTTCAACGACAATACCTTCTATGACGTTTCCAGTTGGACCTTGCCTTTGGCGTTTAATCTTCGTTTCACCGGATTGGACCGAGGAGACTTTAGTTCCCGGCTGATTGGCAAAGCGGGCATTCCCTCTCTGGACCAAAATGTGTTTGTGTTGGGTGAGAAAACGGTCGCTTTAGCCATAGATTGGCGTGATTTTGATGCTGCCAAGTTGGTTCATCGTTTGCAAAATCGAGGATTGCGTTTAAAGGTTGCTACCAAAGCGGCGGAGTATCTGACGCAGCGTTCGAGTCAAAAGTTTGAGGCAGGAACCGTATTTTTGCCCATCGGCAGTCAAAGTGTACCGCGACAAGACATTGCTTATGCGGTGGGTGATGCTCTTAAAGGACTGCGAACACCCGTTATACAAGTTACTTCGGGGCTAGCACAGTCCGGAATTGATTTGGGCAGCCCTTCGATGCGATCGCTGGCGCAACCCAAGCCTATTATGGTGGTTGGCGACGGTGTTTACTCTTATGAGGCGGGCGAGTTGTGGCACTTGTTCGATCAACGTATTGAAATGCCGATTGTTAAAGTGACTGCGCAAAAATTGGCCTCGCTGTCATTAGACGATTATACCCATTTGTATCTGGTGTCGGGACGCTACGATTTTTCTGATGAACTGGTTGAAAAGCTGCAGTCCTGGATTAAACAAGGGGGTAATTTAATCGTCAGTCGAACGGCAGGGCGTTGGTTATCCAAACAAAGCTGGTCGCCAGTGACACTGGTTTCTGATAGTGAAGATAAAAACCAAGCTCTCGCATACTCCGAGCGCGCCCGTTTTATGTCGGATCAAATTATTGGCGGTGCCATTTTTCAATTGACGGTCGATCGCTCTCATCCTCTGGGATTTGGCTTGCACCAGTCGACACTGCCAGTGTTTCGTCGTGGAACCGATTACTATCAGGTTGAAGACGAACCTTTTGTTACTGTAGCAAGCTACACTGACTCTCCCCTGATTTCGGGTTATGCCTCGCAAGAAAATCAGAAGAAAATTGCTGGAACGCCTGCCATTGTGGCAGCCCGTGAAGGCAAGGGAAGCGTGGTTCTGTTCGCCGACAATATGAATTTCCGAGCCTTCTGGTGGGGCACCAGCAAGCTGTTTTTAAACAGTCTTTATTTTAACTACGCGTATAATTCACGAGCGGGTGAGTAATTATCATCCGGCGCTTGTACAAAAAAGAGAAAAAATAATGAGACAGATTTTTATTCTTTTGCTTTTAGCAATAACAAAGCTGCAGGCAACATCTATCGATTCTTTTACCAAAGGAATGACCGTACGTTCTGGATTTATGACAGTGTACTTTGATGAGAACAAGGGTAAGGTCTACTTAAACAGCGACAAGATCAATCAACCGTTTATCATGATGACCAGTCTTCCTTACGGTTTGGGATCAAACGATATTGGTCTCGATCGTGGATTACAGGGAGGCTCGAAACTGGTTGAACTAAGAAAAGTTGGTCAACGAATATTTCTGGTCGAAAAAAATACTAAGTACATTGCCGAAACAAATAATGCTGCAGAAAGGCGTTCTGTCGAAGAAGCGTTTGCAGAATCTATTTTGGCGAGTTTTGAGATTGTTGCCCAGACTGAGCAACGTTTTTTGTTCGATGTTACGCCTTTCATCTTGTCTGATCGAATGGGAATAGCCGCGCGAATTGAGTCGACACAACAAGGAAGCTTCTCGCTGAATAGAAAGTTATCGTCGGTTGATCCTTCTGTTATCAAGTCATTCCCCAAGAATACCGAGTTGCAATCGATCTTGACCTTCAGTGGAAAAGGGGCCGGAAAATATTTAAAGAGTGTTACGCCTGATGATAACCATTTTACCTTAAGACAGCGCGTATCATTGGTTGAGCTACCCGATAATAATTATCGCCCCCGGGTTTATCATCCTTTTTCTGGCTACTGGTCTATCAGTTACCGAAATTACGCGGCCGGTCTGTTGGATTCGATGGACGTTCGGTATATCACCCGACATCGACTGGAAAAGAAACAGCCCGATGCGGCGATCAGTGAAGCGGTCGATCCGATCGTTTATTACGTCGACAACGGGGCTCCAGAGAAAATTCAACAAGCGTTGATCGAAGGCGCTCGTTGGTGGAACCAGGCTTTTGAAGCTGCGGGATACAAAAATGCCTATCAAGTGAAAGTGATGCCGGAAGGCATGGATCCGATGGACGTTCGTTACAATGTTATTTTATGGGTGCATCGAGCAACTCGCGGTTGGTCTTATGGCGCGAGCATCACCGATCCGAGAACCGGTGAAATTTTAAAAGGTCATGTTACGCTTGGTTCATTGCGGGTACGACAAGATCTGCTGATCGCAAAGGGGTTGACTACACCTTATGATAACGAGCCCGCATTAGAGCGACAACAGGCAATGGCTTTGGCCCGAATAAAACAGCTGTCGGCGCACGAAGTTGGGCACACCCTGGGCATCGCTCACAATTTCGCTTCAAGTGTTAACCAAAGAGCCTCGGTGATGGATTATCCACACCCTTTGGTCACTCTGAAAGGTAATAAATTGTCGTTAGAAAACGCATACGACAGTGGCATTGGTGAGTGGGACATACAAACGGTGAAATACGGCTACGCCGATTTTTCCGAGCAAGATGAAGCAAAAGAGCTGAAAAAGATAATCGCCGAATCAAAAGCTCAAGGTCTGCAATTTGTTAGCGATCCCGATGCTCGCCCAAAAGGTGGATTGCATGCCGCCGCTCATTTATGGGATAACGGTAGCGATGCCGTTGAGGAACTCGATCGAATCATCAAAGTTCGGCAGCATGCTTTAAAGCATTTTAATCGAAATGCTATTGCTGATGGCACACCCTTCTCGGAGCTTGAGCAAGTTTTGGTTCCCATTTACAACCTGCATCGATATCAGGTTGAAGCCGCAGTTAAACTGCTAGCTGGACGACAATATCAATACGCGGTTAAAGGCGAGGACGAATTTATTCAGCAAGTGGTTTCAAAAGCGAAGCAGAAAAAAGCATTTGAATCTTTGTTGAAAACTTTGTCCGCTGATTTTTTAAAACTGGATGAGCGCATCATAAACCTAATTCCACCCAAGGCTTATGAGTTTGCTAGAACCAGAGAAAGTTTCGTAGGCAATACTGGATTGTCTTTCGATCCGGTTGCTGCGGCAGAAGCGAGTGCCGAGCACACGTTGAGTTTGATCTTGCACCCTGAGCGACTGACTCGACTGGCCCAGCAGGCATTCTCTGATAATCTGAGCTTAAAACCTGTGTTAAACCAATTGACCAGGAAGTTGATTTTTGTACCGGAAGTCGACACCTATTCTCGGCAAATTCAAATGCGCGTAGCAAAAGCTTACTTGTTTAAATTATTAAGTTCGGCCAAGTCGGACGAAACGCCCATGGAAGTAGTGGCCGTTGTTGTCGGCGAGCTTGAGTCAATTAAGAAGTGGATTGATCGCGAGCTGGGTCGAACGCGAGAGTCGGATGAGCGATTTGGTTTTCTGAATGCGATGCGTGATTACATTGACGCCAAACATCGAATGTTTGCACCCAACCATCAACCCGCGAAGTTGCCGCCCGGTTCACCGATTGGCAATGACTCACAGTAATGATTCACTGTGGTGGCGTAATAAATCACTGGCTCAATGGACTGAGCTATTAATCACTTTTGATAAGTCGAGCATTATGAAAGATACCTACCCCTTGTCTGAATCTGCGCAAAACTATTTTCGACTTTCAGGCATCATCGTCTACGTAGTCTTATTATTGCTTTCTATTGTCGGAAGCACCATTTTGTTTGTCTCTACCTGGCAAATGCCGCCTTGGTGGTATTTTGTGAGCTGGATTGTTGTGATGGCGCTGCTGGCCTATCTGATGATTGTACTTTATCCTGTTAAAAAATATCAACGTACCCGTTGGCGATTTGATGATAAGGGATTGTTCATTTATCAAGGGATATGGTGGCGTAAACAATACGCAGTACCACGAAGTCGGGTTCAGCACATTGATGTTACTCAGGGCCCGATTCAGCGAAACTATCAAATATCCGAATTGGTGCTGCACACGGCAGGAACCATGAATGCCTCGGTTTCATTAACGGGATTGAGTCACGATAAAGCGGTGGAAATTCGTGACGAATTGTTGAATCAAGATGAGTTTGATGCGGTGTGATGGATAACGAGAAATGGAACAACAGTAACTTGGTTAATAAAAGTACGGATAACCAAGACCTGGTAGACGGAAAGCCGGAAAACCGGAAGCTGGAAGATCGAAATGACGAAAATCTGAATAACGAATTACGCCTGCATCCCATCTCCTGGTTATTTATCATTATTGAAATGATAAAACACTTCTTTTTTCCACTGTTGGTCGCATTGTTTGCCGGAGGCACCGAATCCTATCAGGTGATCGGTGCGGTATTTATCGTACCAGGTTTTATGTTTGCTTTTTTACAATACTGGGTTTACCGATACGCGTTGGACGATAACGAAATTGTTGTTCGAGAAGGCGTGCTGGTTAAAAATGTTCGACATGTTAAATACGAGCGCATTCAAAATTTAAATCTTTCGCGAAATCCATTGCACCGACTGTTTGGCGTTGCTCAGCTTGAGTTGGAGTCAGCCAGCGGAGGCAAGCCTGAGGCGGTGATGCGTGTGGTTTCAATGGCCGCAGTCGAGCAGATTCGAGAAAAGGTTTTGCAGTCAAAAGCGGCCGTGCAGCAAAGTGAGGCCATTGATGCAAACGAATACAGAACCAATGACGACCTTAAGTACAACCATCATCTGTCAGATGACAGCATGTTGGGTTCCAATGCAGCCACCGCGAACACGGGTGGTTTCGCAAATAATCAAGCGTCGGGAAGCAACAATACGCTGCTAAAGTTACCATTGGTTGAGTTGGTAAAAGCGGGAATCATTTCGAATAAAGGAATGTTAGTGGTCGCGTTTGCGTTTGGTTTGTTGGGTCAAACCGGAGCATTGGAAAAGTTTTTTGATTCAGTTGAATCGAAAATGAACGTCTGGTTCGACAGTTTTCAATTTAATTTTGATGATCCTCTGATTATCAGCCTGTCGATTATCATCGGAGTCATTGCGTTTATTGTTGTTATTCGACTGTTGTCGATTATTTTTATGGTGTTTACTTATTACGGCTTTGAGTTACAGCGAAATGGTGACAAACTGGCTGCACAATACGGACTTCTGACACAACTCAACGCGACGGTTCCGAAGCAGCGTATTCAACTGGTGTCGATAGTCGAGAACGTATTGCATCGTGCATTTAATCGAATGGCGGTTCGTATTGCGACGGCGGGAGGCAATGTTGCGCAGCAAGGGGGAGGCGGAAAAACCTTGCGCTGGATCGCACCCATAATTGCGACCAACCAGTTGGATGCTTTTATCCATGCAATTCAACCTTATGTTTCGCGTCAGGTTGACGACTGGAAGCTGGTTGAGTTTTCTGGATGGAAACGGATTACACGAGTCTACGCCAGCTGGGTAACCGTTGTTATTTTGGGGGCGTCGTTCCAGTTTGGATGGCATGCGCTCTGGCTGACGGTCTTGTACCCCTGGATTATTTTATACGCGCGAAAAACCGTGGCGTCGATGCGTTATGGACTGTCGTCGAATGCGCTTTTGTTTGAAAGCGGTTGGCTAATTAAACACAAAACGATGGTGCCGATCAGTAAAATTCAATCCATCCAGTTGGATGAAAATCCCTTTGACCGTCGTACCGGTATGGCCAGCGTGTCGGTGGACGTCGCTGGGCTGGATTTAAACCGGCACCACATTCGCATTCGGTTTCTCGATCGGGAAGTGGCTCAATCGCTGATTAACGATCTTTATTACCAGGTGAGCGATACCATTTATCGTTGGAAATGAAACAGCTAAAACGAAGAAAGGTGCGGTCAACCCTTTAGGGTGTCTTGGTTGTTGGTTTTGACTGCAAGTGAGTCAATAAGGGTGACCGCAATTTGAATATTCGTTAAATTGAGGCCGACGGTTCCGTCGGCCTCGTCACATTAGTGCGAAATCAGTGCACCGATCACAATGCCGAACGCAATGTCTTCCCAGTCCGCACGATAATGCCAGTGTGGGCAATAATGATCGTGGTAATGCGACCCCAGATAATCGTAGTAATAATCGTAAACCCAAACCGGATAATAGGTGGTTAAGCGAATATAACTGTTGCGATACGGGCGATAATAATAGCCATGGCGATGGTAGTTAGAGTAATGGTGGCTATGACGATAGCGCTCACGCCAGCTTCTTAAATGTTCTCTGTGCCAGTTGTGACGGTGCTTATCATAATGGCGATACTGCTTCACCACGTGTCGCTGGTGTTGCTTTTTCCAATCGCGACGATGTTGCATACGCTCATGGCGGTTGTGGCGTTGGTTGCGGTTATGGGTCACCCGTCTTTCATCTTTGCGCGAATGTGCGCTCGATTCCCGATTGGTGCGATTGTGTTCCGCGTGTCGGGTTTGACGATCGTGACGACTGTGAGTCACGCGGTCGGGACGGTTCGATGGCTTACCCGAGTATTCACGATGGACGGGTTTTCGCTCAGCACGGTTGTTGTGAGGCTTGTTGGTGAATTCTCGATTCACCGGCTTACGATCGCGATGTTGCGAACGGTGCTGGCTGCGCGAAGGTTTGTGCGCTTGCATTTGCGGTTTGTGTTGCTGACTTTGTGAAGCGCGCGATTTTTGTCGGTGGTCATTGTCTCGGGCCTCAACCGATGGTTGAGTGAGCGCAGCAGCAACCAGTATCGACAGTAAAAAGCTGTGCGTTTTCATGGGCCTTTCCTCTTTATTTCCGTGATAGCGTCTATATTAGTAAAGGTAAACTGAACGAAGACTGAACCTGAATAAGAAATTTTTGCCCCTTTGCTTTTTAGTAACTAAAAGCTATTTAAAAAGGTCTTCAAAACAACCGATAATGATAAGCTTAGATTTATTTTTTTGAGAGTTTTCAACAGAATGGAGTAATTGTGCAAGAATTCGCCCGTATAAAACGCCTCCCGCCTTATGTATTCAATGTGATTGGTGAGCTGAAGCAGGCAGCACGGGCCCGGGGCGAAGATATTATCGACCTCAGCATGGGCAACCCGGACCAGCCAACGCCACAACACATAGTGGACAAGATGATTGAAGCCACCAAAGATCCCCGAACCCATCGTTATTCTCAGTCGAAAGGTATTCCCCGGCTGCGTAAAGCGATTTGTCACTGGTACAAAAGGCACTTTGATGTCGATCTTGATCCTGAATCTGAGGCCATTGTCACCATTGGTTCAAAAGAGGGGTTGGCTCATCTTGCGATGGCCACGATGGAGCGGGGCGATTCGGTGATTGTGCCAAATCCGGCCTATCCTATTCACCCTTATGGATTCGTTATTGCGGGTGCGGAAATTTTGCACGTACCCCTAACCAATCACGAGGAATTCTTTGAAGGAGTGGAGAAGACTCTGCGGATGACCTGGCCAAAACCGAAAATGTTGCTGTTAAACTTTCCGGCCAACCCGACTACCGATGTGGTGGATATTTCATTCTTTGAGCGGGTAATTGATATTGCGAAACAACATGAAATCTGGGTGGTGCAAGACTTGGCCTACCACGACATTGTTTTCGACGGTTACAAAGCGCCGTCAATTTTGCAGGTAGAAGGCGCAAAAGAGGTCGCGGTGGAGTTTTACTCTTTGTCCAAGAGTTACAACATGCCGGGCTGGCGACTTGGCTTTTGTTGTGGCAACCCAACTTTAATCCACGCTCTGGCCCGGTTGAAGTCGTATCTGGATTACGGCATCTTTACCCCGCTGCAGGTAGCGGGAATTGCAGCTTTAGAAGGCCCACAAGATTGCGTGGAAGAAATTCGGTTGCGCTACAAGTCGCGTCGCGATGCCTTGTGTGAAGGATTAAATCGAATTGGTTGGGCAGTGGAGAAACCGAAAGCGACCATGTTTGTGTGGGCGCCAATTCCGGAGAAATACCAATCCATGGGGTCTTTGGAGTTCGCCAAGTGGTTGCTTAAAGAGGCGAAAGTGGCTGTGTCGCCGGGCATTGGGTTTGGCGAGTATGGCGATAAATTTGTCCGTCTGGCGCTGATCGAAAATGAACACCGTATTAAACAGGCCATAAAAGGGATAAAAAAGGCGTTCAGCCAGTAGCTTACTGAGCCAGATCAAGATGGTTATGGCGCAAATCATTATTCTGGATGAGTGCTTATCGATTGCATCTGGAGGGCATTGTGTTGCAGCCGTACGAAATGTCTCCAACGAACGAAGCGATGTTCGCAGAAAGTGCGAGTTAAAATCGTGAATTGAATCCATCGAAGCCGATTTTGCGTTGGATCTGGACGCCGACTCGGGAGAACGGGCGCAGCATCTGGATAGGTCGAGGTTTTGAATGGCTTGATGGAACAGGGGTCTGAAGAACGCCAGGGAATTATCGATAGGTGTCACACTGAGTTTGATGTTTATCTGAAATAACCTGACTAAATTTGTCGACTGACAACGGCGAAGGTGCTTCGCCGATTTTTTATCGATTTTGCGGTAATGGCAGAATGTAATGATAAAAGGTCGTGTCTCGACGGTATCCTTTCGCCTCATAAACCTTTTGTGCTGCGATATTGCGTTGTTCTGTGGATAACTTAACCAATATTGCTCCCGACTCCAGTGCCATCGCTTTGGCTGCATCCAGTAAAGCAAATCCGACGCCCTTGCGACGTGCAATGGATCGTACGTAGAGATCGTTCATGGTCCATATGGGTTTCATATACACCGACGAAAAACCCGGGTACAGATGAATAAAGCCGACGGGTTGAGCGTCTAATGTAGCGATAAACGCCAGCGACTGATCGCGCTCAAATCGCTGTCTTAAAAACGTCTGGCAGGCTGACACATCGGCAGGCTGCTTATAAAATTGACGGTATTCATTAAACATGTCTGCCAGAACGTCGATATCATCTAAAGTCGCTTTGTATATTTTCAGTTGATTGCTCATTTATGCTGTTGCGTTAAACCATTTGAATGTATTGTAATGAAGCCTAGTCTCGAATTGCTACGATTGTGTGAACTTTATTGTAATAACCTTTGAATGGAACACCAACTTTTGATTGACCCACTGCGCCATCAGTTTTTACAGCTGCGTCAGACATTATTAAACCAGCGGCACCGTTTGCCTATCGTCTGCTACGAAGCGGAAAAAGGCACCAATGTTTTTGCCAGCCAATCGTATCGGTTGTTTGAAACATTATTGCAACCCGAAAACTTTGCATCTTCGCTCGTGGTAACCGAGCATCAATCTGAAACGATAGAGACCATTGCTCCCGCAAAATATCAGAAGCTCCTGGGGCGAGAGTGGGACCTGATTATTATCGATGCACTGGAAGGTTTGCGCGCCAATGTGGTTGCTGCAGCCTCCGGCGCGGTAAAAGCCGGAGGCTTTTTAGTGCTGATTGCGCCGCAAAAATCTTCCTGGTCATTGCAACAGGACGCCGAAACTCAGCGCCTATTTGGCGAAGTCAGACCACAAAAAAGCTGGTTCATCCAGCGCTTTATTGCGCAGGCGGATGTGCACGCAGTTGCGGTAGATTGGTCAAGGTCGACGTCTTTTATTCCTGAATTAAAACCAGTGTCACCTGCGGCGAGTGATTTTGATCCTTTTGATGAGCAAACAGCGCTTATCCCACAAATAAAACGAGTCTTTACCGGACACCCAAAACGGCCGCTGGTGATTCAGGCCGATCGTGGACGCGGTAAAAGTTCCGCACTTGGTAAAGCCATTGCCGAATTGGTCAACGAAACGCAAAAAAAAATTGTCGTAACCGCCGCGCATCGACGGTCGGTTGATCGGGTCATTGAATGGTTTTCCGACGGTGTCTTCGATGAGTTCTCCGAACATCTTTGTTTTATGGCGCCGGACGAGTTACTCGAAAAATTAATCAACACCAACTTTGACTGTGACGGTATTGTGGTGGATGAAGCGGCGGCAATCCCGGCCCCTGTGCTCGAACTGATCGCCAAGCAGCACAATCGCCTTGTATTTTCGACTACCGTTCAGGGCTACGAGGGAAGTGGCCGTGGCTTTAATATTCGATTTAAAAATAAACTCGCTGAAATGATGCCGCAATGGAAACAACGTTATTTGCATCGGCCAATTCGCTGGCACGAAAATGATCCGTTAGAAGATTTTACCGATAAAGCATTGATGCTGACGCATCGTCTGATCTCTGATACGGCTCAAACAACGATTGCGTTCGACTGGATCCAGCCTGGCGAAGCTTTTGACGAAGGTCTTTTGGAGCAATCTTTCGGTCTACTGGTCGATTCGCACTATCAGACCACGCCTGACGATTTTCGTCAGTTTCTCGACCACCCCAGACGAACGGTTTTGATCGCTCGAAAGGGTGAGTCGGTTTTGGCTGTTTGCGTGTTATTAGCGGAAGGTCAGATCGATTCTACTCTGGCAGCCCAAATTGCGGTAGGAGAAAGGCGGTTGCGTGGGCACTTATCAGCGCAGTCGCTTGCCTATCACTTTGCGAATTCTGCACTGGCCTCAAACAGCTATTGGCGTATCCAGCGAATTGCCGTGGCACCAGAAAGTCGCCGAAAAAAACTGGGCTTACAATTGCTGCAACAGGTTGAACAACGGGCAATGCAGCTAAGAGTGGATTATTTAAGTACCAGTTTTGCCGCATCGCTGGACTTGATCGATTTTTGGAGTGCGGCAGAATTTCAACCGGTGCGCCTCGGCCTGACGCGCGACAAGTCGTCAGGATGCCACAGTCTGATGATGCTAAAATCGTTACACAGTGATCGGTTATCCAAGTTGGTAGCGCACTGCCATCGTTCGTTGCGACTTTTGGCGAGCGCCTGTTATCAAACCGTCGATCCGATGATTCTACAACGCTTAATGACTTTATCGAGTGAAACAGAAAGTAGCCCAAGGCTCGACTTTGTAGGGATTGAACAGTTCGTCCGGGGGGAGC
>JBPEWV010000006.1:0-25809 GCA_052032335.1 Pleionea sp.
GGCCTCGGTATGTTTCAATCCAATACCCTTAATGCCGTCAGGGCCTATATTCAGGGTGAAGGGTTGTGGGCAAAAGGTCAAAAAGATGCGGTTATCGCTTTGCAGCGCTACATCTATTCGGGTAAAAGCGAAGATTTTAATACCTATTTGAGCGCACTTGAGATTCCGCTGGGTGATAAAATCGCGCGCCAGGCATTGCAGAAGGACAACCCCGATCGCGATGCTGCACGCAAAGGCTTTCTTCAGGGACAAAATCATCCCGACGATATACCTTTGATGATTAATTTTTTTCTACGCTTTAATGACATGCCTTATGTTAGCGACGCCATTGCTACCTGGGAGCAAGCCGATAAAGCCATTATGAAGCTCACTCAACTGGCCGAGCAGGTAGCAGCGTTTCACGCAAATGGAGCTTTAGCCAATAACACAAGCCGACACGAACAAAGAGAGGCATTGGTCGCCGATTTAAATTTGCTTGATCAACAGCTACTTGCTTACGAAAAGGCCTTTTCGGGACACCTGAGCCGAGGCGCACGTTGGTTACAAAGCGTCATATTCTGGCTCGATCTGTTTATTTTGATCTTGGTAATCGGACCTATTACTTTTATTGCATTCAGGATTATAGTTGGCATCAAAGAAACTGAGGAAAAACTGAGTTTCAGCGAGTCTCGATTTAAAAGCTTGTACGATGCCAATTTGTTGGGCATCTGTGACTGTGACGCGCAAGGTCGCCTTTCCTATGCGAATCGAGCACTTTGTGAATTATTGGGCTATTCAGAAGACGAGGTTGCCGAGGGCAAGGTTAATTGGCGCGCTATTACACCCGAAGAGTTTCGAGATGCGGATGAAAAGGCGTTAAAAGAAATCGGCGAGAAGAATCATTGTCAGATTTTCCCAAAGGAGTTTAACCGAAAAGATGGGAGGCGAGTACCGGTCTTGGTCGGGGCAGTTGCATTGAACGATGAGAAAGATCAGGGCATATGCTTTTTTATCGATCTGACCGAACGAAAGAAAGCTGAGGAACAGCTTGCACTTTCTTCGGTGGTATTTAATGCGACCAGTAATGGAATAATTTTGCTGAATGAAAACTTCAAGCCACTTTCTATCAATGAGGCATTTTCGAGGTTGACCGGCCTTGCAATCGAGGACATTCAAGATCGCGAATTATTCTCGCTACTTGATGAGAATTTCAGTACCGAAACAAAAGCCATCATTTCGGAGTCGTTAAAGGAAAACGAAACTTATAAATGCGATACCAAACTATTAACTCATGGTGGTGAGAGTGTTCCCGTACAATTAAATATCAACCGTGTATTAGACAATGAGGGCCGAGTTTTACAGTACGTTGCGGTCGCAGTAGACATTAGACATCGAATAGAAAGTGAGAAAAAGTTAAGAAAGATTGCTCACTATGACCACCTGACGGGTTTACCTAATCGAAGTTTACTCAACGATCGACATAACAAGGCGATATCTCGGGCGAAACGCTTAAACACCAAGGTTGCACTGCTGTTCTTCGATTTAGATAATTTTAAACCAGTGAATGATGAGCACGGACATGAAGTTGGCGACAAATTACTGGTTCGCGTTGCTCGTCGCCTTAAAGAGTCAATACGCGAGAGTGATACGGTGGCTCGATTGGGTGGTGATGAATTTATTGTTTTACTCGAAGATATTGAAGATGAGAGCGATGTCTCTGTCGTCGCTGAAAAAATTGTTCAACGCACCAGTGCGCTTTTTATCATCGATGAATTGAAGCTTAGCCTCAGTTGCAGTATCGGGATTTGTCTGTACCCAGAACACGCAAGTACACAAGTCGAGATGATGCGGCGAGCTGACATTGCCATGTATAACGCCAAGAAAGCCGGAAGAAATCAATATCAGTATTATCGAGACGGTTCATAGGTATTGGTGTTTGCGATAAATATTTTATATGGATTTTGAGTGGTGCCAAAACTCATCGACTGTTTAATAAGCTGCGATGGGTAACTAAGTTCTTTGGTTTTTGCCTGGGGTTATAAAAAAACTATCAACGATAGGTAGACCTACCGTTGATAGTATTGATAAGCAATACAAAGCGCCCCAGAGTGGGGCACTTGAGTGTCGCTGCTATTACAGTTGTGTTGAGATGGTTCCAGTGATCGGATCGACAACAAAGTCTAACACTAACCCATTGTCGTCAATGGAGGACGATGAATTGACTCCTTGATTTGCATCGGCAGGATTGGTAACCGTTTGATCGATCAGAATCTGGAATTCCGTCGGTCCGTTTGCCCATCCGACCACACGCAGTGTGTAGTTTTCGCCGGGAACTATCACGCCACCCACTTGCTCATTCGGACCAAGATTGCCCGAGGTCGCCATAATGTTTCCGTCTTTGTCGTGCAACTCAAAATCCAAATCCGGGTAAGCGCCGCCAACGTCCGGATTGGCTGAGAGCGTCGCGACCACATTTTTGGCGCTATCGAGTGCTGTGAACTCAACATCGACATAGTCAACACCATCGGCACCACGCGCATCAGCGGTGCCAATAACCACTATGCCAGTGCGTTCCTGATAGTTGTGGTAGACCACTTCTCGTGCCGCAGGTTCGGACGTGTCGGTCGGTGCCTGACTGCCATTGGCCGCTCTGACGCTGCCTTCGACTTGCCCTTTGATTTTGGCCCGGAAAGTAAATAGCTCAGCCATCGGATTGTTGAAACTTAAATGGCGCGCACTTGATTGTTGACCGGCGGCCACTGCCTCGTTATAAACGTAACGCGCTTTGTCGCCGGATTGACCGGAACCTCCATTGTCGGCATTGCTTGCGGTTACATTTGGGCTACTGATACTGACAATGTCGAAATGAATAGGGCCATACACATCGACACTGCTGATGTTATTTAGCACCTGATCAAATGCAAATTGTCCGCCACTGAAGGAAACATTACTGATGTCGGTATCGAACTTATTGCTAACATTGCGAGTTTTCAATTGTGTTTTTGCGGTTCCGGATAAGTCTGAAAAACCCACCTGACCATTTTCGTTCAGCGCAAAAGCCCGCACTACGTATTGATAATCGAGTGCGTCAATGCCTTGACCGGCACCTCTGCCAAATCCCTGACCCTTGTCTTCATAGCTGGTAGTGTTGCTACCCGTGACAAATTCAACGTGGGTGTATCCGCTGAATTGCTGATCGCCGTCGATGTATTCCCGACCTTCAACACCTGTGAATAGGCGGGCAGGGCTGTTGCCTTTGCGTTTCAAGATTTGATACCCGACAGCATTATCGACTTTGTTCCAGCTGACTCTGATAACGTCGTTGTTGATAATATCTGCAACAATGTTCTGCGGGGTTTGAGGTCCTGCCTGATTGGCTGTGAATTCGCTCATGGCTGTTGAAATCGCTTGAACACCGCCAAGTGGTGCTTCGGCATTAATTCCGAGCTCTCGTGCAGCGTAGACACGCTCGATAAGGGCATGGTGCTGACCTTTTGAATGGATATCAATTGGGTTTTGCGGATACAAAATACTGTCGGCGATTAAAACTGCGTCGCGTGCTTTGACAAAGGTATCGGGGGCGCTGACACCCAGTACGTACATGGAACCCAAGAAGATGCGTTCCCAAACTTCTTTACCCAGGCTTGCCGGGTCGGTTGCTTCTCCGGTTACGCCGTCGGGCCGACTGAATTGTTCTTCCGGGTACATGTGGGTCATGATCTCGCGAAGATCCCACATGGCTCCGGCGTAAATTTCGCCGTCACGATGTTCTTCAAATGCGTTATCACGAGTGCCTAACTGAGAGTATCTTAGCTGACTTTGAGCACTTCGGATAAACTCAAACGAATCTGGGTCGCCACCGGCATCGGCGATTAATTCGCGCAATTTACAGGCATTAACAGGGTAGGTGCCAAGGTCGGGCGTTTCGCCTATGGTGTAAGCCCAAAGGTCGGCTTGTCCTTCGTTCAACGCACCACCTTCGGGATTGCCCTCGAATCCGGCAATCGGAGTAATGGTCGCGTGTGTACCTTCATGGATCGGCACGCTGAAATCGATCGCCAGATCGTTTAGCAGATAACCATGCCCATAAAATGTCGGGTTGACGACCACTTCCTGGCCTTCGATTTCTTGCGACAAGGGAATAGCAAACGCATTATCCAAGCCAAGTAATTTATTCACGAACTCTGGGTCGGAAGTGTCTTCTGGTGGAGCAAGTACGTTGGGAATGTGCACCACGCCCAACAATGGCACCGACTCATTTGGGTATTCATCAGGGAAGCTACCAGAGCCAATACCACGGCTGTGCACGGCATCGCCTTCTTTATGAATATAATCCAGATATTCCAGTAGTGATGTGATGTAGATAAATTGACTGATGCCATCAATGTGTTCGGCAGGCTCTGATAAATGATTTCGCTCATCCGGTCGACTTTCAACCGGCTGATTGTTCGACTCGAAGTAGTAGGTTCCTGCCGCTGCTTGTCCGAAAGGTAATTTTGTCGGCAAAGCATTTTCGATGTGGGCGTGTTTTCCGGTCAAGGTGCCGTTGACGCCGCTTACCCGGTTCATTTGATCGAACTTACGCAGTTTGATTCGCTCCATTCCAAGCGCTCGACCAGTTTCTGCGCCATTGGCATCAATAATCGCGCAATCATTTTGCAGTTCTTCTGTAATTGGAGGAAAAGTCGGGAAGTAGTCTGCGTATTGTTCTGTTGGTTCTGACTCTTCTGCGGTTCTGACGTGATCTTCACGGTGATAAATTTCGCCAGTATTCGCATCGACGACGTATTTAAAAACGCCAAAAGGGTTTTTTGAATAATAATAGAATTGCCACGAAAGAGCATGACCTGTTGGCGTTTGCGCAACAACCAGCTCCGGTATGGGCTGACTGAAGACACCCAACTTTTCTGCAATTAGATCGTAAGCTGGTCGTAATTGATCCAGCGCCTGCTGGGGTAAGTTTCTGGCGTATCTGGCCAAATCATCCGCTGCCGCAGAGATAGCGGCACTGCTTGTAAGACCAGGCTGAGTGTTGATGGACAAGTCTTTTTGATAGGGACCCATTACAGCACGAACACGCATTGCCTCGTCCAGAACCAGACCGAGCCCGCTGTTCAAAACTTGAATTCCGTTTACGGTTTGATCAAATCGAATCAGATGTCCGCCAAACGCCTCACGAGTTTTGTGTTGGTTCACTGTCAAGTGCGCAACATCCAGCCCTTCGAATAGCCCACTGTTATTAGCGATAAAATTCAATGCAGCCTGTTCTGCGGTACTCCCCTGGGTGGCAACCGCGATTCCGTATAATGAATTGACGGTACCGGTCAACGGATCGATTGACACCGTTAAACCGGGATTCGCTTGTTTTAACGCATTGATGGCGCTAAGTTGACTGGCACTTGCCGATTGAATTGCGGAGTGGGCACTGCTTTGCAACTGGTTTAATACCGGAACCTGTGTGTGGTCCAGATTTACCAGAGACTCGTTCTGCGTCAAGTTTGCATTGAGTTGACTTAACGTCGGTGATTTGGCGTCGACAGAAACACTGGCGATAGGGAAGGACAAAGCCATCGCCACGGTTGAGTATAATAATTTTTGTTTCATCATTGGTCCTTGGAGGTTAAGAGCAATGACCATCGATACTTTTAGAGTAAATAGTGGCTTGCTCGGTTCTTTTCAGGTCGCATACAAAAGTACGAGATTAATAGCGCTGTTAATCCTGCGACAATTGGCGGCGAAAGGAAAAGAGTAAGAACCCTCAGGTTGACTAGGGGAAACTACCTATAAGTGCACCTTCCTGTGATGGATGGACGACGAATGGAATTACTCGTACGACTTTGCAAAAATTACTGGGTATTAGAATTACCCATTTAAATTAACAGGTTGTGTTTTGCTGCGTAGCGAACCAATTCAGCGGTATTGTTCAGGGATAACTTATCCAGAACTTTACCGCGATGATTCTCGGCTGTTTTAACGCTGATATTTAACAGACGAGCGATCTCTTTCGTGGTTTTGCCATCAACAACCAGATGAAAAACTTCGCGCTCTCGTTGAGTCAGGTTTTTGTAAGGGTCTTGCCAGGAGGTTTCTGGGCTTGAATACTGGGTTGCTAGAACATTGGCGGCGTATTGACTGAAGTAAGTTCTCTTATTGGCCAAGGCTTTTACTGCGTCGATCAATTCATCGCTGGCACTGTCTTTCAATAAATAGCCGGACGCTCCAGCTTTAACCATGTGGAATACATATTCCTGCTCTTCGTGCATTGTCAGTACCAATGTTTTGCAGTCGGGTAATTTTTCATGCAAACGTTTCACAACTTGCATGCCGTTGATTTCTGGCATACTGATATCGATAACCGCGACTTGTGGTGAGGTTTCTAATGCTTTTTCGATGGCTTCGGTGCCATTGCCAGCTTGAGCGACAACGGTACATTCCGGATCTCGTTCTAGAATACTGACCAGTCCTTGCCGCATCAATGTGTGATCATCAGCCAGTAAAATACGAATCATACCTGTCGAGTTCCTATGAGTGTTACTTTAATCTGGGTGCCACCTTCAGCCAAAGTGTCGAAACTGATTTGACCACCGAAAGCCGCTACCCGATCGCGCATTGCTGCGAGCCCAAAAATGGACTCAGGCTCAAGTGAGGTTTCATCGAATCCGATCCCGTTATCGGTGACTTTAATTGCTAATAAACTGTCGGTGACAATCAGGTTAATGTCAATAGTATCGCATTTTGCGTGTTTGACCGCGTTAGCGGTGGCTTCTTGTATGATGCGAAAAATTAATGTTTTGCTATCGTTATCAAGTTCGCCGTTAACTCGAGTACTCAAATTTATGCTGATGGGCGTATTTTCACTCATGACTCGCGTTAACCATTCTAGCGCAGGAATCAAGCCGAGATCGTCAAGAATTCTGGGACGCATTAACCTTGAAATTGCTCGGGTATCGGCAAGGGCCTGCTTGGCCAGAGCAACGACTTGTTCGTGGTCGTCATACGCATGTTCAGTTCGTTGATTTTGTAATTTATTCAATAGCGCAGTAAGAAGTTGACCGACGCCATCGTGTAATTCCTGGGCAATTTGCTTCCGCTCATCTTCTTGAACACGCCAAACCCGCCGTGCCAAGTTACGAAATTGCTGCTGGTTGTCGATCAGGTTTTGCGTGATTTCAGATTGTCGATCCGACAACTGATCGATGGCTTTAAAGATATCGTCTTCTCGGCTCACTTTTTCAACTCCGCCAACTGCTTGTCGGTTAACCAAAAGTTCTGCTGTGCTAAAAATGTTGGTACGCTGGTTTCGCGTAGCTGCTGAGTCAAATGCTCCAATTGTTGATTCGCTTGCTGCTTGAGTTGTTCTGCATTGGTTTGGCGAGACGCCGAGTAGAGCGCTGCCACCCGTTGAAACTGGAAGTTGCGCCAATAGGTATTGATAGTGGCTTCATGCTTTTTAAGTTTGGTTAATAGTGTTTTAAGTTGTTGCCATTGTTTGTGGCGTAAATGGTGTATTGCTTGTAACTCAAAAAAACGCAGTTTGTCATAAAAGTGCATTTTGTTACGACCTTGGTTAAATTGCTCCAAAAGAGTCGCGAACTGTTCCGGATTCTGGTGAAGGGCGCGTTGCGCTAGCAAAATTAATCGTTTGGACTGCACAAGCTCAGGAATATTGGTTTCGGTGTTCAACGCGACGCTTGAAGTATCTTCGGTATCAATAGAGGATTCGTTTATGCGGCTTGCGTCGAGCAATAATTGAAACCAGTACTGTTGATCCTGGCTTCCTTTGTCTGTCATGAGTGGGGTGATCTTTTTTAAACGACTTGTTGCGTTATCGACCTGGCCAAGTTGCAGTTCCCAGTCGATTAACCAGAGTGAAAACTCCAGAATGCCGCGTACGTCGTCTCGGGCATACATTTCATCGATCACCGATTGCAGTGAGTGGATACTGTCTGAAACGTTGCCTTGTAAAAAGCTTAATCGAGAAAGGTAGGCCTGAGCCACCAGTTGTTCTTCGACCAGGTTGAATGATTGAGATTGTTCGAATGAGGTATGAAACAACTGATAAGCCTTGGTCCAGTTTCCCCGTGATAGTTCGAGCTGACCAAGGTTTTCATCGACTCTGATAACGCCTACCGGGTCCTCGACCTCCTGGTAGGCTTGGCGCGCCTGTTTCCAATACACTTCGCTGTGCTCAACATCCGACATTAAGAAATAGATGTAGCCCACATTATTTAGGCTTTCTGCTACCAACCATTGGTTGTCCAGCGTCATTCGAATGGTTAAAGATTCACGGTAGTACTGTAACGCGGCTTGATATTGCCCCTGTTCTTCTGCGGCTATTCCGAGTTCATTGAGGGTATTGGCTCGGCCTTCGTCATGGCCCATCTGACTGTGCAGCTGTAGGCTTTTTAACAGTTTAGTTTCGGCTTTTAGATGTTCACCTCGAATAGAATGAATCGAGGCCATATTGGCCAGGCTGGTCGCCATATCCAGATAGGCGTTCAGGGATTGTCTGATCTGGAAGCCTTGTTGGTAAGATTCAAATGCGTGATCCAGTTGTCCAAGTCGCTGGTAAGCCACGCCAAACGCGTTGTGTAAATCACTCTCAAGTTTACGGTCGTTCAATCGTTTCGCAATAATCAAGGCACGGGTCAGATAATCGTCCAAAGCGCGCTGAGTATTACCTGACCAAATTGCGATTTTGGCCAATTCAAACCAGACTTGTGGCAGGTTGGCGTCGATGGTTGTGATTTTCTTCAGTACTGATGTCGCTTGGTCCAGCTGTTCGATTTCGATATACAGTGATGCTAACTCATACAACACCTGGGTATTCAGAGGAAGTTTTTGGCTCAAACTTAAATAGATTTTTTCAGCGCGCTCATACCGTTGTTCTAACCGATTTAGGTTTGCTTCAGCCAGACTTCGCAACCAGTACTGAGGTGGACTGTAAGTTATGACTTTTTGCAGTGCTTGGATGGCAGCTGCAGGATTGTTTTGTTGTATATAGGCGTGGGCCAGTTGATACCAGTGAGATGCCAAAAGGCTTGGTGTGTCGGCGGCAGGATTAATCGAAGAGTTGTTTTCATCCGCTATAGTTTGCAACCGCTGTTTCGCCGCTTCCAGTTGACCTGATAAGATTTTTTGTTGGGCAAGGAGTAACTGCTGTGTTGATGTGGCATCCACACTCACCGCTTTATAGTCCAACGCAATGCGATTAAAAGAGTCGGTTAATGAAGAGGCGACCTGATTCATGAGATGATCGATTTTTTGTTCTGTAACAACCGTGTTTAGAAGTTGTTTTCTTTGCACCTTTTTGCCAATTCTTGTGATTTTTTCGAGCGTGATGTGCGGTTTGTTTTGATGCAGCAGTACCTGACCTGAAATAATGTGATCCACATTAAGCAGATCAGTAAGCATGAGCAGCTGTGTCTCATTTACCGGAGGCTCAATTGCCAGTAACTGCATGGTCTTATTAACTCGATGATGGTCAATAAGCCGCAGCTCTGGCGTTACTTGCAAGTGCCAGTGCAGTAGATATTGAAAATCGCTCGACAACCACTCGGGCATGTTGTTTACGGGGGTGAGCGGCAAAATTGCCAGCGATTTTTGAGAAACGGTTAGCTCCTCTTTTGTCGTGAACTGTGACGATTGTTTTATTGCTTGGTAGCCAGTCAACCCAAGCAGAACCAAAACGAACACAACCAGAGTTAGCCATCGCATGTCGTGTTTGGGTTTTATTGCTGCGGCTGGATTCTTGAAGTTCTTATCGGGGTGCAGCAGACCGTCTCTAAAGGCCTGTTGCAGTGATTCGGTATCGCTAAAGCGTTGTTCCGGAATTGGACTGAGTAGATTATTGATGATCGGAAGCGCACGCTGCTGTTGTTCAGAGCACGTTACCAACTTATCGCCGAGATGCAGAGGTAGGTTGCTTTTTTCGTTGCCCAGTTGCTCCAGTGTGTTTGCTGAAAACGGTGAACGCTGAAAATAAAGTTCGAATAAAATAACGCCGGCAGAGTAACGGTCGTAAGAGCGATGCACTTTGCCATGTAACAAATATTCGGGAGGGGCATAAAGCGGGCTCGCAAATTGTTCGTCTTGCGCTTTATGAAACGCCAGGCTGGCGATACCAAAGTCGGTAACACTTAAGTGGCCGGTGTCAGAAATTAGCAAGTTATCGGGTTTCAGGTCTCGGTGCAGCAAACCTTTCGACTCGACATGTGATAAGGCGAGCAGCAGTTGTGAAAATAGTTTGTTAATGTCATTTTGGCTTAGCGTTTTATGCTCAAGAAACTCAGTGAGGGTTACGCCGTCAATCCAGTCCATGGTAATAAAGTGATCACTGTCGCTGACATAATATTCATGGACGCGAACGATATTCGGATGGTTGAGTTGACGAACCCATATAATTTCATTTTTAAACTGATCGATGGCTGCGGTCGATCGCGTTAATTCCGGGTGGAGTCTTTTGATACCGACTTTCGTGTTCAATAGTCGATCATAAGCCTGGTAGACACTACCGTATCGCCCGAATCCCTTTAACTGAGTGATTTCAAAACGTTCGGCAAGCAGGTCACCCGGTTTTAAGAATGAATACGAGCCAGTGGCTTGCGTTGTCGCGAGACGGACATTTTTGTTTGGACCATTAAAAGAATCATCTTGCATTGGGTCGGTAAATTATTGCAGTGGATAAGTGAACTGAGAATGGTTTGCGTCTGAAACCGGAGTGCCGACCAGCGAGTCGAGGCGAATGTTGGCGATGGAGTGGTGTAATTCGCGCAGTGTTTGTTGAATGTTATTGGCCTCGAGTACATGAGCAATATTTAACGTAAGTTGTTGCAGTATTTCGAGATCCAGTTCGGTTAATAATTTATTCGATTGATGGCTGTCGGTATACAAAATCCCGTATGATTTTTGCTGTGTATGAATGGGAACTGCAGCCAGTGATCGGATGGACTTTAATCGAATACTTTCACGTTGTGCCAGAAAATCATGGTTACTTGTGTTCATCGCGATTATCGGCTTGTTTTGTAATAATGCGGTTTGTATTGCACCGACACTGCCTTTGAACGACTGGCTGTCAAAAGCATCCGTTTCGAATCCGTGTGCGGTGATTGTTCGTAAGTTGTCAACTGCATCACCGAAGAAAATGATACCGCGTTGAGTTCCGACCAATGAAGTCACCGCGTGTAACTGTTCTTCGATAACCCGCGATAGCTGAGCGTCCGAAAGTGCCAAAGCTTTGGCATTTTTTTTTCGCCACTCATTATGTTGTTTAAAAGTTTCGAGCTGGTTGCTGGTAATTGGTTCGAACAGACATTCAATTTCACCGAGAGCGATGAGTGCATCTTTGTCTAAAAACTGTTGTTCAATCATCTCTCCATTTATTTTCGTGCCATTCTGACTTTTCTGGTCATGCAACTGCCAGAAGTCATCTTGAAAGGTCATTAATGCATGTTCGCGAGACACAGTGGGGTGGTGTACCGACAGCTCACAGCTGGGTGCGCGTCCTAATCGATAGCGGTTGGTCTCGAAGAGAATGCACTCATGAGCAGGTCGGTCGGGGTAGCACACCGTAATTTTTGCAGGCATTGCTTAGCTCGTTCTGGTTAAGTTAAGGGTTGCGGCGTAAGCTGAATCGAAGGGTCTGGCTGTGCGCCACCAGCTCTCCTGCAATGTTATTCAGATCGCGACTGGACCGCCAGACGTTAGGTATTGACGGTTCCTGTTTTACCGCTTTTATGAAGTCTCCTAACAGGGTGTCAGCGTGTGCAAAGTCTTCCGAATTGATGGCTTGTTCGATTTGCGACATGTGTTGAGAGAGTTGATTGTAAACGGCTAATGTCAGTTCTGTTTGCGCGTTGATTAATTCGTTTTCTAATCGTGAATATTTGTCTGCAATAACTGATTGTAGCGGGCGTGTGTCGGCTGCAATGAGAAACTGGGAAAATTTTCCGGTGGTGCCACGTGCTCGGTAACTGCCTGAGCCCACCGTCATAGTGAAATCTTTAAACTGACCATTAAGCGGCGCTTTCATAAATCGCAGTGGTGTGTTCGCGGTGTACTCCAAGTTATGAGTATGAATGTCGATGGTTGCAACACCAGAAAATGAAAATCCCTGATCCGCTGGCGGCTCGATTGTGATAAGCATCGGAAACCCGGCATTCAAGGTGACATTAAGAGAGTCGGGCAGTCGATTAATGATATTCGGATCGGTAAGGTCGATAATTTCGGCACTTAAACCTAAACTTTTCGAGTTTAAGCCTAGGGCGTTTTCAAACGTAATCGAGAGGTCTGCCGAGACGCCATCGGTTAATTCTATAACCGCTTCAAGTCGATTATCGTCAACGGATGTTTCTATGGTGGTTTGTGCGTCAGTTGAAACCGCTTGTGCCAGTAGAATAATGGCCGTTCCAAAGACTCTAATAAAAGGTGTCATTCGTTCCCCCTTTGTTTTATGTGCAAGCCATTTATAAACTCGCTTAATTATTATTATGGTGACTCAGTTTATACGCAATTTTCGCCAATACCTACGAGCAATCGGCTATATCTAATAACGTTGTCTTATAATTATGAAGTTATTAGACCGTTAATCATTACGTTAATCAACCTCTTACACTGATGCATCGAAACTTTCGAAGAAAGCTGGCGCGTTTAAAAATGCTCGAAATGTGATGAGGTTCATTATTTACGTTCAGTAATTGCTGTCAGTGAGTCGGGGAGAGTGTACTTTTGCTCGTGCTGAACCGTTTGGTGGTAATTTTGCAAGTTTCTATCTGTTAATTTTTGTTTGCCAGTAACCCTGTCGTCGTTCAGCAGAATCTCCCTTGGTCACATGGTAAACGACGATTGCATTTACAAAGTGGATAGATTAAATCAATATGACCGTATCGCAACTGGTTTTTTAGAAACCCGACCAGCTAACGGATGCCAGTCACAATCGAGAGTAAACATGGAGTTTTTTTGTTCGCTGTTCGACACCAAGTAGGTGATTCTTGTGACGTATGAACTAATCTGAACTTATTATTAAATATGAGCGGCGGAAGGTCACGTTTTCCGCCGCAGTTACTGTTACTGTTGGGTCATGCTGGTGGTTTCGACATCAATGGTGTAGGGCGTATTAACACTGGCGTAACCTTTAACCCGAAGTGTGTAGTCCCCCGTCATATTCGGAGTGATGCTAACCGACTCCGGGTTGTCCAAGGTCGCGCTGCTGGCGACAACGTCACCATTCGGATCGAGTACTTCGAAGTCCAGATCGGCGGTGGTTTGCCAGGAAAGATCAGCATCAACCTGAATTACTGCGTCATTCACGGCAATAAGGTGATCCTGAACTTCAAGGTTTTCAGCCGAGACGCCTATGGTGCCAGAAAAGCTGGTGGTGTCGGTTAAAATTTCGGTGCCATTATCAACCAGGCTACCACTGAGTTTTACCCCGTCGAGATTGATGCGACCATTAATTTTTCGCAACTCCAAAGTGTGAACCGACTTGGCATCGAGATCACGTACCACAAAGGATTTCGTCTCCACCTGTTGGCCGAAGTAATCAATAATGCCAACACTCTCACCATCGATCAAAACTTCTGCGTGCCCACCTTTGGGTTTCGTCAAATACAGAAGTTGAATGCTGTCGCCAATGAAATCAAATGTAAGCGCTGCTTTTTTACGTCGGCTCTCCATGTACTGACCATCAGTACTCACGCTATTGTGTTTCATGCGCCATCGAGAAATGTAGTCAATGTTGCTATCGGCCTCTGAAGTTTCGAACCATTGACCCTGCGGCAACCATTGGGTAAGGCCTTGCAAAAATGATGTGCGTTGACCGGTGACGTTTCTCGCCAAGGCGATGGCAGATTTCACATCAACGTAACCGTGGCCTACTTCGTGGAAGGCATAGTCGGGCATTGGTTCTGCGGTGGATTTGATGATGTCTTCAATTTGATCAGGAGACAGATCTGGGTTGACCTCTAACAAGAGTCCCGCTACGCCAGCAATAAAAGGAGTTGCCATAGAGGTTCCGCTCATACCGGCGTAATAAAGATGGTACTCCGGATTTTCTTCATCGACGACCGGGCCAAGTACCGGCAAAGCGGTGTTGGCTGCGCGAGTCGATATAATACGACTGCCGGGTGCGGTGATATCGGGTGCCTTGATGTCATCGCCAGCCACGCCACGGCTGGAAAAGTTTGCCAGCTGCTTGTCTGATGTTCCCGCTGCCACGTTGATGACCCAGGGTGCGATAGCGTATTGATTTAAAGTATCGTTGTCTGGACCAGAGTTGGATGCTGCGAAAGATACCACAATCCCTTGGCGGTAGGCCTGATAAGAGGCTTGATTGATCGGATGATTGGGATCGAAATTATTGCCATCACCACCGCCCCAGCTGTTGGTAATCACATCAATACTGTAACGTTGCTGGTTTGCAATCGCGTAGTCGAATCCGGCCAGTGCGTAAAAAATTGAAATGCCGTCGCCAGCACCGATCCCGACCATTTGTGCGTCCGGGGCGATGCCATCGTGATAATAAGCTCGACGCGAATCGTCTGACGAGGCTGCACCGCTACCCGCGACTGTGCCCGCTACGTGGGTGCCGTGTCCGGAGCTGGTATCGCTGTTGGCGACACCTTCCAAAAACAAATTCACACCACCGGCTAAATCAAGGTCGCCAGCAATTTTAACGTTCTGGACTAATTTGCTGCCCATTGGCAAATCGGGATGCGTGGCATCAACGCCAGAGTCGAGAACGGCAATGGTGATACCTCGCCCCGTAACGTTATCGACGTCATGCACGAAGTGGCCGCCAGTTATTTCGCCAGAAGTGTAATTGTAATATTCCAGAGCCGAGTCCAGATAAATACTCGACACTCGACTGTCCTGTTGTAGTTGTTCTATCTGTGCCTGAGTTAGCGTTGCTCCCGCCATCGGCAAAGATTGTAAAGCCTGATAGGGAATATTGAGTGACTGCAATACCGCATCTAACGCTTGTCGATCGTGCGTTGTCACGACGACTTTTGAAGTGCTCAAGCCATCTAGTAATTGTTGTGTCAGTTTTGGCCCAATAACTGCCTCGGCCGAAGCCGTTTGTGCAGAAAGAGTTGCGCCAATTATCGTAGTTAAAATTAAGCGATTCATCTCGAGGTCCCAGGTTAGTTTCAGTTCGAGTGAACACTATGAACAGTTGGAATTCGAAGCAAAATTAGTACTAACCCTTATTTCAGGTGGGGGATTTCCCTCATTCCTGATGTGGCAGTTTTAGCAAGGTCCGGAATATTTTGGCTAATGATGTGCTACCAGTTGTTATTTGACATCTGTTTTCGCTAATCGAAAGTTAATAGATGAGCCATCGCTATTTCGACTGTTAGTACTTCGTACAGGAGGAGCTTACAGGTTTTGTTACGATTCTCGCCGCGCTTTATGTGGTCGTGTCAGACAACGAATAAGAGTGTGGGTATAAGCCAAATACGATGCTAAAAAGCGTTAAATGGAATACTTAGAAACAGGTTTGCGCCAGATTTTCAAATCATTTCAGCAGCACGCTTCGCTCGAAAGATAATGCTTTTATTTAAAACTGGCGCTTTAATGATTAAATTTTGGCGCTTCGAATGTGCAGTTGAGTTTGTTGAGCTTTCCCTTTTGACGAATAGGTTGTTAAGTTATTAGGGCGCAACGACTGTTTGAACAGGTTAATGGTACGTTCAAGACTTTTTTGCGACAAACTGATGATCTTTCCGTTAATTTCGTTTTGAACTTTGCACCGAAACATCTGCTGCTTCAGCGTTTCCCATTGCTTGACAACGATCGAGTCCCCCTGGATTTGATGTTCAAATAAACTTTGGTGATTGTTCAGCAAAGGCTTGATACCGAAAACACCCAAACGGTGTTTGGAAGTTTCTTCAAGGGTATCGAGAATTTTATTCTTCTGTTTTAAAATGTCATTCAACTTTTCAATGTCCTGAGTTTCATAGCAACTTTGTTCATCGCTCAGCAACTCATAAAGTTCATTACAAAGAGTCTGTTCTCTTGACATTGTGGTAACTAAAAAATCGCGAACATTGTTATCTAACATGGCGTTCATCTCACTTTATTGTAACTAACCTCGAAGTCGAGCATTTTATTCGCGACTCGTTCGGTCTCAATTTCATAGCGGCCTTCGTCTATCTTTTCTTTAACCGGATCGACTCTGCTTCGATCAACCGCTGGCGCGGCCATCATTTGTTGCACAAGCGACTGAATTTGAGACGCTTTTCCAGTAATCTCGACGGAATCGTCTGATCCGTCAGCGCCTGAGCTTGAAGACTCGACCGACGTGTCTTTCACTTTTTTGCTTTTACTGGAGCTGGTTGTGACTTTTCCTGAACCAACGTTCTTAATGTCTATAACCATGGTATCAATTCACTCGTTGTTGCTGCCGATGCTTTATTCAGTATAGTTAATGTGCCTGATTAAATGCCTACTTTTACTTTCTGTTTTGCAATAACTGTTCCAGTTATAATGCGATCCGACTTTACGTTCTGTATTTTTACCCGTTCACCAAAATGACCGTCTTCCAGGGCTTCGCCTTCCATCGATACGTAGAACCGTTCATTACCACTGATAATGGTTAACTCATCACCTTTACAAACCATGCACAAATAATCGGGCTGAACCACTGATTCAGCTCGCACACGTCGTTTTAAAACTGACCCTATGACCTTGTCAGGGTCGGCGATCGGAGTGCCTCGAAGGTGACTGATATCGACCTCTGTCAACGCCAAATCTTCCGGGCCTACTTGATGACCTTTCGGCAAAGAACGGGAATACTTTAGGACTTTTTGCCGTATTTCGAGATAAACCGGGACGTAAATATGCCAGCTTTTCTGACCAACACAGCGAATTCCGATGATTGCGTTGCCTTTAAGATTGGTGCCTCTGGGGACAAATGCCGAGAGCGGCTCGCTACAGGGCGTAAGTCGTAATCGAGGATCCATTTGTCCAATACGGATGGTCACTTTATTTTTATCGGCAGAAAACTGCTGCTCAAGGAAGGATTTTGCCGTTTTCTTAATGGCCGATATCGACTGTACCTGAGCATTTGCCTGGAAACACAAGACAATAATGATCAGTTGAATAAAAGTGATTGAAAATTTACCATTTATCATATATTTGGCTCAAATTCTTAAAGTTAATTTTGCTACGTTTATTTACTGCAAAGCATCAGATTTAAGCTATGCTTAGGTATACAAATTGCTGAATTTGTTAATTGAGCATTGCAGTGTTTAAAACAGGGTTTAAATTTGTTAAGCAAACTGCGTGCCTTAAACTAAAATATTATGTTTGCTGCCGTGTCAGGAGATTTTCATGTCGAGCATTCTGGATAGCGTAAACCAACGTACTCAAATGGTGGGGCAAAATCGCCTGGAACTGTTGCTGTTTAAGCTTCGGGGAGCACAAATGTATGGGATTAATGTGTTTAAAGTCAGGGAAGTACTCCAGTGTCCTGACTTAACCGAAATGCCCCAACGTCACAATGTGGTTCGTGGTGTAGCGCACATTCGTGGCCAAACCATTTCTGTGATCGATTTAAGCTTGGCCACCGGCGGGCCAGCGTTGCAAGACATTTCCAAGTGTTTTGTCATTATTGCTGAATACAATCGCGCTGTTCAGGGGTTTTTGGTACGTTCGGTAGAACGTATTGTCAACATGAATTGGGGGGATATTCACCCGCCACCCTCAGGCAGCGGCAGAGATCATTATCTGACAGCAGTGACCGAAATTGAGAAACAACTGGTAGAGATAATTGATGTCGAGAAAATATTGGCCGAAATTAATCCGGCCAGTGATATTGTCAGCGACGACGTGATTCAGAAGTCTGCCGGTAAAGAACCTCAAGATAAAATTGTTCTGGTGGCTGACGATTCTTCAGTGGCCCGTAACCAGATAAAACGTACCGTCGAACAACTGGGAATGAAAGTTGTCACGGCCAAAGACGGTCGTGAAGCTCTGGATTATCTACAAAATATTGTTGACGAAGGGAAACTGGTTCGAGATGAAATATTGCTATTAATTTCAGACATTGAAATGCCAGAGATGGACGGCTACACGCTGACCGCCGAAATTCGCAATAACGACGCTCTGAAAGGACTTTGGGTATTGCTGCATACGTCATTAAGTGGTGTATTCAACCAGGCGATGGTTCAGAAGGTGGGAGCGAATGACTTCATTCCCAAGTTCAATCCTGATGAACTCGCAGGCGCGGTGCAAAAATTGCTAGAAGAAGATCAATAAGTCTAAGGAAGTTAGTAGGGGATGGTGATTACATCTGAGATGTATGGCCGCTTTCAAAAGCTGCTGCACGAGAAAACCGGGATTCTACTGGGAGAAAACAAACAATACCTGGTTTCCAGTCGACTCAGTGGTTTTATTAAAGAAAATAACATTGATTCTTTCGATCAATTGTTGCAAAAGCTCTCGCACCCCAGTGGCTTTGACACCTTACAACAAGTGATTGATCGTATGACAACCAATGAAACTTTATGGTTTCGCGATGGTTTTCCGTTCAAATTTCTCGTGACTCACATGTTGCCTGAACTCAAAGCTGCGAATAAGTCGCGGGTCAAGATTTGGTCGGCGGCTTGTTCCTCTGGTCAGGAGCCATACTCCATCAGTATGGCGATTGAAGAACAAATGCGGTCGTCTCTGAAGCAACAGATGCCTGGGCAAATTGATATTCTCGGAACAGATATATCAACCCGTATGTTGACCCAGGCAAAAGTTGGTGATTATCAATCTTTGGAAATTGCTCGAGGCTTACCCGAGGAGTACAAACGTCGTTATTTTGATGTTATTGATGAGCGACACTACCGTATAAAACAAAAAGTGAAACAACGCGTCCGCTTTGCGCCTTTAAACCTGATGCAAACGCCTTATCGCTCGATTGGTAAGTTCGATATCATTTATTGTAGAAACGTACTGATTTACTTTTCTGGCGAGCTCAAAGCGCAAGTGATCGATGCGCTGGCCGATTGTTTGAACCCGGGTGGTTATCTTTTCTTGGGCGCCTCGGAATCCATGCCCTCGAAAATCCAACGTTTTGAGATGGTCCGTTGCAACCCTGGCTTGGTTTACAAACTGCGTTAATCTTTAATATTTAAATCCGTCTTACCATTGCCGCTAACTCTTTGCCGCCTGCGCGGTTTTTCCTTGCCGCTTTCTCTGTGTAGCGCTCACTTATACTGTTCTTTTCTAGCTTAAGCCTCTGTATTTTCGACAATTAGTTAAAGTGGCACAGTCATTGCTGTAATACCAGAAACAGAAGTAGGAGTGCTGAAATGGCAATCAGTTTTGACAAAGCGTTGGGTATACACGAACACACCCTTGAGTTGCGAGCGCAACGAGCGGAAATTTTAGCAAATAACATTGCTAATGCCGATACGCCCGGATACAAGGCGCAAGATCTGGACTTTTCGAAAGCTCTGGAAAACGCTATGTCGGGTAATTCGTCCGGATTACGACGAACCCACGAGAAACATTTTTCAGGCAGTATCAGCACCTCTTCCTTCAGCGACGTGAAGTACCGCGTACCCAATCAGCCTGACACTGGCGACGGCAATACGGTCGACTCGCAAAAAGAAATGGCAGAATTTGCAGAGAATGCTGTCGATTACCAAACCACACTTTTGTATTTAAGCAATAAATTCAAAGGCATTCGCAAAGCGATCAAAGGTGAATAAGAATGAGTTTGCATAACATTTTCGACATTTCGGGTTCGGCAATGAGTGCACAAAGCGTGCGACTTAATACCACCGCGAGCAATATGGCAAACGCTGAAAGTGTATCGAGTAGTGTTAACGAAACTTATAAAGCGCGTCACCCGGTATTCAGTGCGGTTTATCAGTCGATGCGCGGCAGTCAATATTCAGGCGCGGGAGTTAACGTTCTTGGAGTGGTGGAAAGTTCGGCTGAGCCGAAGGTGAAATACCAGCCCGAAAATCCTCTGGCTGATGAAAACGGAAACGTATATTTGCCGAACGTAAATATTGTTGAAGAGATGGCCAATATGATTTCGGCTTCTCGAAATTATCAGGCAAATGTTGAAATTGCCAACACGACAAAAACGCTATTACAGCGAACGTTAAACCTTGGCCAATAACCTTTTTAACTGGAAACGATCATGAGCACCATTAATAACGACGTAAGCAGTTTGTACAACGACCTAGGATTGAACAAGCCAGAAGAGTTGGAGTCCGGGAATAAAGAAACTCTGGATCAGTCTGATTTTATGGCATTACTGTCGACTCAGCTGGCAAATCAGGATCCTTTCGAACCCATGGATAACAAAGAGTTTATTTCGCAAATGGCTCAGTTTTCCAGCTTATCGGGTATGGAAGAACTGAATCAAAGTTTTGGTTCTTTGGCTTCCTCTTTGTCGTCGAATCAGGCGTTACAGGCTTCGTCATTGGTCGGACGCAGTGTCATGGTTCCTACCAGCGTGGGTTATTTGGGTGAGGGCGGAAGCATTGAGGGTCGTGTCAGTCTGGCCCAATCGACCCAGAATATTTGGGTTGAAGTGAAAGATGCTTCGGGCCAGGTAGTGCGTCGATTTGAAATGGGCTCATTCGGACAGGGCGATTTGCCCATCGAGTGGGATGGCATGAGTGATTCTGGTGATCCCATGCCCGAAGGTGTTTATTCAATGAGTGTTTATGGTCAGGTCGGTGGTAAAACCGAACAGCTCGGTACGCAAATAAAAGCGCAGGTTAACAGTGTGAACCTGGGCGGCGGAACAGGGGGTGGTGTGGTTTTGAATCTTACCGGCCTCGGTCAGGTCAATTTATCGGACATCGATGAAATTGGCATGTAAAGCATTTAATGACAGTTTTATGTTAGTGGGTTTTAAAGTTTACAGGCAGTCAGTCGGGAGAAGTTACTATGTCTTTTAATACAGCTCTGAGCGGTTTAAACGCGGCACAATCGGATCTGAACGTTACCAGTAATAACATTGCGAACGTTTCGACCACCGGTTTTAAATTTTCGCGTGCCGAGTTCGGTGATATTTTTGCAACGTCAACCTTGGGCAGTTCTAAAACTGCCATTGGTAATGGTGTGATTTTGAGCAATGTCGCTCAGCAGTTTAATCAGGGTAATCTGGAGTTCACATCGAACACGCTTGATTTGGCTGTATCGGGGCAGGGCTTTTTCGTTCTGGAACCAAGCCAAAACAACGAAAACCAGATTTTTACCCGCGCCGGTGAGTTTGGTGTCGATAATAATGGATTCGTGGTTAATAGTTCTGGCGCGCGACTTCAGGTGTTTCCAACCAATCAGGACGGCAGTGTCACGGCAACGGCATTGTCCAGCACACAGTCGTTACAGATACCTCAGTCGGCAGGCTCGCCAACGGCAACCACTGAAGTCGATATTGGTGTTAACTTGCCTGCGAACTCGACTGGACTTGATCCCAACTTATTCGATCCGTCATCGCCCTCAACTTACAGTGCGTCGACCTCAGCAACAATTTTTGACTCTCTGGGTGAAAGCCATATCGCTACGATTTATTACGTCAAAGATGCGGCGAACCCCAATGAGTGGGCGGCCTATCATTATGTTGATGGTAATCCGGTGGATATCCAGGGCGGTACCGCGGGTGCAGCCGGTCAGTTGTACCACACCATAGAATTTGATGCTGCCGGTTCGTTCCAGCAAACCACGCCAGCAAACCCGGTAACCGATCCTTTAGGCTTTACCAATGGTTCCAATGCCGCACAGACCTTAGCGCTGGATTACGCCAATAACGCGCCTACCCAGTTTGCATCGCCGTTTACGGTTAATACGCTGGACCAAAACGGCGCCACCATCGGCCGTCTGGCTGGTATTGAAATCAGCGAAGAAGGGGTGGTGCGAGCTAACTTTACCAATGGGCAATCCAATTCCATTGGAAAAATTGCACTGGTTCGTTTTCCCAATCCTCAGGGGTTATCGCAATTGGGAAACAACGCCTGGTCAGACACCATCGACTCCGGTGAGCCACTTGCTGGTGAAGCCTTAACGTCGAGCTTTGGGCAAATTCGTTCAGGTGCATTGGAAACTTCCAATGTCGATCTAACGTCGGAGCTGGTTAATCTGATCACAGCACAACGAAATTTTCAGGCAAACGCGCGAACCATCGAAACCAATAATCAGGTAACACAAACCATTATTCAGATTCGGTAAATAATCGTTATCAAGCGTTTAACAGATAGGTAGTCATTATGGACAAATTGGTGTACATCTCAATGACCGGGGCGAAAGAAAATATGCTCGCCCAGGCTAAGTCTGCGAACAATCTTGCCAACGTAAGCACCACAGGCTTTCGTGCTGATTTACAACAGGCAAGAGAAATGCAGGCGTTCGGAGATGGATTACCCAGTCGTGTCTTTTCATTAACCGAGCGTCCCGGCTATAAGTTCGAGTCGGGTGCCATTCACACGACCGGGAATGACTTCGATATTGCGGTTAAAGGTGATGGCTGGATCGCGGTGCAATCGGACACCGGAGAAGAAGCTTATACCCGTCGTGGTGATTTAAAAATTAACGCTAACGGTTTGTTGGAAAATGGTGCCGGCAATCTGGTTTTGGGAAATGGTGGTCCGATTGCCTTTCCACCGTTTGAAAAAGTCGACATTGGTGACGATGGAACCATTTCTATTCGACCACAAGGTGCCGCTGAAAACGAAATTTTGGTGCTGGATCGAATTAAACTGGTTAATCCGGACAACGCCCAATTAACCAAAAATGAACAAGGTTTGTTCGTTCGAAAAGACGGTGGCATTGAGCCACCCGATGCCGCCATTCAAGTGGTGAGCGGCGCCATTGAAGGCAGTAACGTGAACGCGATTGAAGAAATGGTCAACATGATCAGTTTATCGCGTCAGTTTGAGTTGCAAGTGAAAATGATGAAAACCGCCGAGCAAAATGCTCAGTCGGTGAGTCAACTTGTCAGAATGTCCTAGACAGTCAAAATATGTTTAGCAACGGTTTGGAGTAGTATATGCATCCCGCACTTTGGATCAGTAAGTCAGGTCTTGACGCTCAGTCTACAGAGCTTCAGGTGACATCCAATAACCTGGCAAATGCCAGTACCATCGGTTATAAGAAAAGCCGAGCAATTTTTGAAGATCTTTTCTATCAAACGGTACGAGCGCCGGGCAGCAATTCGTCACAAAATTCCGAGTTGCCGTCAGGGTTGATGTTGGGTACCGGTGTGAAAACCGTTGCGACTCAAAAAGATTTTGCTCAGGGTTCGTTTCAGTTGACGCAAAATCAACTGGATATGGCCATCGAAGGCGCAGGATTTTTTCAAATACTTATGCCCGACGGTACAACGGCTTATACCCGTGCTGGTAACTTTCAATTGGATCAAAACGGCCAGGTGGTCACGTCAGGCTCCGGATTTCCGTTACAACCTGCGATTAATGTTCCCGAAGACGCCATCAGTTTCGATGTCAGTCTTGACGGTATTGTCTCGGCTCAAGTCTCCGGCCAACCAGCGCCTGTGAACCTGGGCCAAATCCAAACCGCTGACTTTATTAATCCAGCCGGCTTAAAACCCATTGGCCAGAACCTGTTTACCGAAACTCAGGCGAGTGGTGCACCGGTGGTTGGTAACCCGTCTGAAAACGGACTGGGTAATATTCGCGGTGGCCAACTGGAGTCGTCGAATGTTTCGGTAGTGGAAGAACTGGTGGGTTTGATTGAAACGCAGCGAGCTTACGAAATTAATGCCAAAGTAATTTCTGGTGTTGATCAGATGCTGCAATACGTGAATCAAACGCTTTAACGACTTAAGTTAAAACGGCTTAAATTGAGTCGAAGGTTAGAGGTTACTATGAAAGTATGTCAGGTAAAGTGGATAACGGGTTTGTGTGGATTGCTTGTGCTGTCTGGTTGCGCCAGCTTCGTTCCTCCAGAGCCAGATGACCCTTATTTTGCGCCGAAAATTCCTGACTCTCCAATTCACAAGAAAGTCAGTGACGGTTCTTTATTCACCACCAGCAATTCTATGTTGTTGTACGAAGATCGAAAGGCTGCACAGGTCGGTGATATCATTACCGTGATTCTTACCGAGACCACCGATGCCTCTAAAAAAGCGGATACCGATACCAAAAAAGAATCGGATGTATCTTTAGCAAACCCTTTAATTGCTGGTCGAAATTACACTTTTAACTCGGGTCAGTCTTCTTTCGAAATGGATATTGGTATGGCATCCGAATTCAAAGGTGAGGCCGAATCGAAGCAAAGTAACAACCTCAGCGGGACCATTTCGGTAACGGTTCAACAGGTGTTGCCTAACGGAAACTTAATAGTTCGTGGTGAAAAGTGGATAACCTTAAATCAGGGTGATGAGTTTATCCGACTGTCGGGCATTTTACGCCCACAAGACATTACTGCCGAAAATACGGCGCCATCCAATCGACTGGCCAACGCTCGTATTCAGTACAGTGGTACAGGACAAGTGGCCGATGCCAACAAACAAGGCTGGTTGGCACGATTCTTTAATAGTCCTTGGTGGCCCTTTTAAATTTGTGAGCGTAACAGTATGAAGTTCAAACACCTCATTTTCAGTTTTCTGGTTCTTTTCAGCACCTCGGTTTTTGCCGAACGGGTAAAAGATATCGCGTCAATTCAAGGTGTTAGAAGCAATCACCTGATTGGATACGGTCTGGTTGTGGGGCTTGATGGTACTGGCGAACAAACGGTTTATACGGCGCAGGCGTTCAAAACCATGTTGAACCGGTTCGGCATAACTTTGCCGCAAGGGCTTAATCCGAAGTTAAAAAATGTTGCCGCCGTTGCCGTTCATGCCGAGCTGCCTGCCTTTGCCAAGCCTGGACAAACCATCGATATTACCGTTTCCAGTTTGGGCGATGCGAAAAGTTTACGCGGTGGAGCATTATTGCTTACACCGCTTAAGGCGGTTGATGGGCAAATATATGCGTTGGCACAAGGTAATCTGGTGGTCGGCGGATTTGGTGCAGAAGGGCGAGATGGTTCGAAAGTTACTGTCAACATACCAACCGCTGGACGCATTCCTAATGGGGCTATCGTTGAGCGTGAAGTTGCCAGCTCTTTTTCCAATGGCGACCATTTTATTTTTAATTTGCACCGCGCCGATTTTACAACTGCCAAACGACTGGCAAAAGCGATCAATGATTTTGTTGGACCCAACACCGCAAAACCGATGGACGCTACGTCGGTACGCGTCAGTGCGCCAAGAGATGTTTCACACCGAGTTTCTTTCTTGTCGGCGTTAGAAAACGTCGAGGTTCAACCGGCAGAAACCAACTCAAAAATTATTATTAATTCGCGAACCGGAACCATTGTCGTGGGAAAACACGTTCGCTTGCGTGAAGCCGCCGTTGCCCATGGTTCTTTAGTGGTTACTATTAAAGAAAACCAGCAGGTATCACAGCCCAATCCACTGGCGCAGGGGCAAACCGAGGTGACTGAAAATTCAGAAGCGACAATCACTCAGGAAGACGCAAAGATGTTTCATTTTGATCCCGGTGTCTCATTAAACGAACTGGTCCGGGCGGTCAATGCGGTCGGTGCAGCACCTGGTGATTTGATGGCCATATTGGAAGCGCTAAAACAGGCCGGTGCCATCGAGGGTGAACTGGTCGTTATTTAATTATGGATATGAAGTCAACGCCAACATCGTTTCATGACCTGAGCTCTCTGAACAAACTCAGAGAGCACAAAGGATCGTCTGAACGTGAAGCTCTGAAAGCGGCGACCAAAGAATTTGAAGCCTATTTTTTAAACCTGATGCTGAAAAACATGCGCTCGGCCAACGAAGTTATTTCGAGCGAAGAAAATCCG
>JBPEWV010000060.1:0-21683 GCA_052032335.1 Pleionea sp.
TTCCTCATCCTCCCTTGATGCCGGTATATCCGGTTGCGCGTGCGCGTTCTCGACTGATGATGCACCGAGTTGAAAAGGACTGGTACAGTTTGGTCAATATCATTCAACGTGGCAAAGATAAAGAGTTGGATCGAGCTCGAAAAGAGCTAAAAGAAAGTTTGATTACGCTGGCACCAGTTTTTCATGAAACGCCTTACTTCTTAAGTGAAGAGTTCTCACTTGTTGATTGTTGTTTAGCGCCTTTACTGTGGCGTCTGAAGTCAATGGATATTGAGTTATCAGGTCGTGGTGCCAAAGAAGTTCAGGGCTATATGGAGCGTTTGTTTGAACGTGATTCATTTCAGGCCAGTTTAACGGCGACCGAAAGAGAATTGAACGAGGCTTAAGTTGGAATTTAGTAGCAACAAACCTTATCTGATCCGCGCATTGCATGAGTGGATTTTAGACAATCAGGGGACTCCACATTTAATCGTGAATGCGGATTACCCTGGCGTTCAGGTTCCGCACGAGCATGTGCAAAATGGCGAGATAGTCTTAAATATTGCGCCGAGTGCAGTACAAGGCCTTGCTATTGAAAATGAAGAGATTTCATTTAATGCTCGTTTTTCCGGTGTTGCCAGAGTGATTCGACTGCCGATGAATTCAGTATTGGCCATTATTGCGCGAGAAAACGCGCAAGGTATGGCATTCTCTGCCGAAGAGAGTGATGTCGATATGTCGCCCGAAGTAGAAAGTGAACCGGACGACTTTGTCCCGTCTGAAAAGTCATCAGATGATCGTTCGGGCAAAAAGTCGAACGCGAGAAAAGTCTCCCATCTTAAAGTTGTAAAGTGATTCTGCTTTCGCAGAATCACTCTCTCAAATTTAACTGTGACTTGTCATTTAATCGCGAGCCACCAGTTCAAAGGCCTGAATTACCCGTTTAACGCCGGAAACATTTCGGGTAATATCAACCGCTTTATCAGCTTCAGCTTTAGTCAGGAGTCCCATCAAAAATACTTCGCCGTCTTCGGTGACTACTTTGACTTTTGAAGAGTCTAAATCATCATCAACAAAAAGCGCTGTTTTTACTTTTGTGGTCAGACTTATGTCACTAAAGTAGGTAAGGGAACTGACCGGTGCTGCGACACGAATTTCATTATATACACGTTTAACACCGGGTAATTGACTGGTCAGTTGATATGCCTTTTGCTTTAGGCTTTTGGTGGGCGCCTGGCCTGTTAACAAAATAGTTTTGTTAAAGCTGGTGACATCAATTTCACTGTTATTCCACAACTCATCGTTTTTAAACATGGTGCGAACCGCTTCGACTTCAAGCTTCTCGTCATCGATAACCATTGAAATATTACGTTGATTGGATGGTTCTGATTCTGGTGTCTGCATATGACTGCAGGCAAATAGCAACAGGGATAAACACACAATATTAAGCTTGAGAAACAACTTCCGAATCATACGAGTTCTCCAAATAAACTGTTTTCGATGTAGTCGCACAATGTACTTACCACAAGAGCATGCACTTCTTGAATTCTTGCAACGGAATTCGAAGGAACGCGAACCTCGACATCGTTCGGTCCTATCAGTCCGGCTGCGTTTCCGCCGTCCTTTCCTGTTACTGCTACGATTAATAAATCACGACTGAGTGCCGCCTCAATTGCTTTAACCGTACTCTTCGAGCTGCCGCTAGTGGTAAATACCAATAAAATATCACCTTCGTTGCCCAGTGCTCGCACTTGTTTAGCAAAAATGTCGGTAAAGCTGCCGCCGTTGGCAATTGCGGTCAAGGTGGTTGAGTCTGAGGTTAAAGCAAGTGCCGGAAGACTGGGACGCTCCCTGGCTTCTGAATGCAAGAGGTTGGCGACGAACTGTTGAGCGTAAGCGGCCGAACTGCCATTTCCGCAGGTGAGTATTTTTCGGCCTTCGACCAAGCATTTAACCATTAGATCTCCGGCCCTTGCGATGGTTTCGGGCAATGTGTCGGCAGATTCTATTTTAGTTTGAATGCTCTCTGTAAAAGCATTTTTTATATGTTCAATCATATTTTTTAACTACTGAATGCATTTTTAATCCAATGAAACTTTTCGTTCTCGAAGGTAACAATATCAAAACGACAAGGAAATTTATCGTGCAAATCGTTGCTGGTCAAAAATTGATTGGCTGCGCGAATGATACGACGAATTTTTTGCTCGGTGATACTTTCGGTCGCACCACCAAATGCTCTGTGATTCCTGTATCGAACTTCAATAAAAACAAGTTCGTCGTTGTCCTGCATTATTAGGTCAATTTCACCCAGTTTACAACGATAATTCTTTGCGATTAATACGAGCCCTTTTAATTCCAGTTTTTGCTGTGCCTGCCCTTCAAAATAATCCCCCGTCTTTTGCGACGGGCTATTCAGTTTGAGTTGTTTGTTATCGGGAAGTTGAGCGGGCTTCCTGTTCATCAGCTGGCGTAGAAATCTCACTGGGAACTCCTTGTTTAAATTGAGCGATGCTTAAAGCACGATTGACGCGACCTTCCTCGTCGACTGATAAGTAACCACTCAAGCCTTTTCGCTGATACTCTTTAAATGCTTGCATCATATTTAGATTGGGTAATATTTCGTAGGCGTCGTACCCAAGTGCAAACAGTCGACCAAATGGCGAATTAACATTAGGTAATATCTGAGCAACGTTTTGTTTGAGACTTTCGATTTCTTTCGAGTCTGAAATAAGAATCGGACTGTCGGTAAAAATAATCCCATTCAAATCGTTATTCAATTGTTTGTTTTTAGCACCCGAGTTAATGCGTGAAACAGAATACACTGGCAAGTCATGAGCGAAGTAAAAATTTAAAAAAGGTTTTATTCGACGGGCGTTAGCCGGAGACGATACGAGGAACACCATGTCGGCATCTTGTCGACGTCGCTGGACGTACTCCAGTGGAGTACCTAATATTTGTACCAGTTTATCTTTTCGTTGTTCACTTAAGTCGATATTTAATAATCGTTTGACGATCAGTTTTATTTCTTTTGGATCCTTGTAATATTGAATTTCAGCTACATTTCCTTCAAGTTCTTCGAAAGCTTGCTTAAATGCTGTTACGGTTCGGTCGCCTTGCTCATTGGCCGGCGCTAAGATCACCGCTTTTTGATGTTGCTTTTGTTGTGCCAACTTGGCTATTTGTTTGGCTTCGTCTTCCAGAGGTAAACCAAATTGATACAGCTCACGGTGTAGGACCGATTGTGCGTCTATCTGGTTCAAGCTTAATTGAGGAACCTGTAGCGTTTCTTGCTTGGCAATTTCTTGCACCGCTTCTTTGGTCAATGGGCCGACGATAAAATCTGCACCTTCATCAATGGCGCGTTGGTAGGGCGTTAACGCGGACAAATCTTTTGCCGTATCATAGACCTTAACCGTCAGCTGCTCTGCCTGAGGTGAATTATAGTGCGCAGCAAGAAAGCCATCGCGAATCATTCGACCGCCGGACGACAGGCGACCAGAGAGAGGCAGCAGCAGAGCAATTTGTTTGGGCTTATAAACTTTAGCCTCAGCCACTTGTTGTAATTCTTCCGGCATTTGCACATTGGCCGGGTGTAGCGGATACCGGCTCTTCCATTGGTTGAGTGCCGCCAGCAGTCGTTCTGGTTGATCCAGATGCTTTCGGGTGATGGCGGCAATTTCGAGCCAGCCGTTCACGATAGAATCGGAAAACTCGGTTTGATAAAGTCTTAAGAATTGCTCTGATATATTACTTAAGGCATCCCAAATAAACTGATGGTTTGCCCGAATTTGTTCTTCGCTCAGTAACAAATCTTCCATTTCGATGCGTATTTTTGCCGCTTCGTAATAATTCCCATCTTTTAGATAAGCTTTTGACAGAGCCGTGCGATAGTTAATTTGCCAGTCAATGGAGTGCTGACTCGGCTGTTGAATGCGTTTAAAAAACTTAAGGGCGGCCGAAGTTTGATCCAATTCGTTTAACGACAGGCCGTAGTAAAGGTAGTAGCTTTCTTTATCTGCAGAGCTCAAGTATTCCGGATTTAAATAGGAGAAGGTTTCTTGTGCTTTTAAATATTGAGCTTTCTGTGCCAAAATGGTCGCGGCTTTTAATAAATACTCACTTTTTTGTGGTTGAGCGCTGGTTTTGGCAAGTCCCAGGTAATAATTGGCATTGTCGATGGATTCTTGAACCCCTCGAACTTCGTTTTTCTGTCCGCAAGAAACAAGAAAACAGCCAATTAACAGTACGATAAAGAATCTTTGCATAGAATTATAATTTCCGAGTAACTTCGAGCGACTTAAAGCGCCGATCTTATCAAATTTTTAGAGTTGGTTCGTTTATGGATTCACAGTCTGGTACATTGTATGTGGTTGCAACGCCAATTGGCAATCTGCAAGATATCTCACAACGAGCATTGACGACCTTATCTTCGGTCGATCGAGTTTTGGCTGAAGACACCCGCCACACACAGCAACTTTTGACGAATTTTTCGATCAAAAGTTCGTTGGTATCACTCCACGATCACAACGAACGGCAGCGTGTGGAACAAGTCAGCCAATGGTTATCGGCAGGTGAGCAACTGGCGCTGGTATCGGATGCCGGAACACCACTGATCAGCGATCCGGGGTATTTTCTGGTTAACCAATTGCGGCAGGCGGGATTTAAAGTTGTACCTATTCCCGGACCTTGCGCCATTATCGCCGCGCTATCGGCTGCAGGCCTACCTACCGATCGCTTTTGTTTTGAAGGATTCTTATCGGCGAAGTCGTCCGCCAGAAAGCGGCAGCTGGAGGAACTTAAAAAAGAAACTCGAACCTGGGTGTTTTATGAATCATCGCATCGCATCCAGGCTTGCATTGAGGATATGTGTGATGTGCTTGGCAATGACCGTGAAGTGGTGGTGGCGCGCGAGCTAACCAAGCGATTTGAAACCATTCTCGCTGGTTCCTTATCGGAATTGCAAAACCTGCTGCAGCAAGAACCCAATCAACGTCGAGGTGAATTCGTGGTGATAGTCAAAGGCGCGGAGGCCTCTGAGTTGGAACCAGAAGTCAGTGCGAGCCAATTATTAGAAGAACTGGTGCCTCACATGCCAACCAAACTGGCAGCTCAAATAACGGCCAATATTACCGGTGAGTCGAAGAAAGTCTTGTACCAACGTGCTTTGGAGCTGAAGTCATAACTTGTATTTCAGGCAATTTCGATGCAAAATGCAGTTGGCTGGCTGGGCAGTCGCCGCTCGATTTTTCGAGGGGAGGAAAGTCCGGACTTCGCAGGGTAAAGTGCCAGGTAACGCCTGGGGAGCGAAAGCTCACGGCAAGTGCAGCAGAAAATATACCGCCGATGGCAGTTTAGGCTGAACAGGTAAGGTTGAAATGGTGCGGTAAGAGCGCACCGCGGTGTTGGTAACAACAACGGCAAGGTAAACCCCACTTGAAGTAAGACCAAATAGGGATCCTAGAGGTGTGACCCGCACTGGATCCGGGTAGGTTGCTTGAACCTTGCGGTGACGCAAGGTCTAGAAGAATGACTGTCCTAGACAGAATCCGGCTTACAGGCCAGCCATATTACTCTTCGAGATTTAGTTATATAAATCATCTTTATCATTCAATTTTCTTATAGTTAGCCATTTCTTAACAATTTACTTTAAGTTTATAGCGTAATCTATTGAATTTAATCAGTTAACTTTCGGATCGACTGATCTAATCTGTGATCCACCTCTAACTTATTGTCAAATAAGGAAAAAATTTAACTTCTCAGGGTCAATTTTTCTTGACTGAGATTTGCGCCGTACCTATAGTGTACAGAAGTGGAGAATAGTGACAAATTGTGGATCTAAATAGCCATATTGGGACGCCAAGTGGTTATTAATGAGGGTAAATCGTGTTTCGAGGCGCAACTTCAATCAATCTTGATGCCAAAGGTCGGATAGCCATTCCGGCCCGATATCGCGATCGCCTGTCTGATATTTGCAATGGCCGTATGGTTGTCACTAAAAATCCCTACGAACTCGATACCCCCAATCTACTATTGTTCCCACTCCACAACTGGGAAGATTTTGAAGAGCAAGTAAGAGCATTACCCAGCAGTAAAAAGGCCTATCGTTTGTTTAAGCGTGTCACCATTGGATCAGCGAAAGAAGTTGATGTTGATGGCAACGGTCGTTTGTTATTGCCTGCTGAATTGAGAGAGTTCGCCGGTCTATCTAAATCACTGATGTTGGTTGGACAAGGTGAAACTTTCCAAATTTGGGATGAAGGCCAGTGGAAAGCTCAAGAAGCTGAAGACTTGTCACTGCTTGCTGATGATGAATTTGATTCGGATCAACTACCTGACCTGGCGTTTTAATGATGAGCACGCAAAAGTTACATGAATCGGTTCTTTTGCAAGAAGCGGTGGATGCTTTGAATATCCAACCGCAAGGGCTGATTGTTGACGGTACTTTTGGTCGCGGAGGTCACTCCCGTTTAATTTTGCAACAACTTGGCGATGATGGCCGACTGGTTGCGTTTGACAAAGATCCTGATGCCATTGAGTTTGCGGCGCAAAATTTCGCCGAAGACGCAAGATTCCGAATTGTTTACGCAAGCTTTGCCGACTTGCAACAAGAGTTAGCCGATGACGTCGGCAAAGTAACCGGAGTTTTACTTGATCTGGGCGTTTCGTCGCCTCAACTCGACCAGGCTGAACGCGGCTTCAGTTTTATGAAAGATGGTCCGTTAGATATGCGAATGGACCCGGGTAAAGGTCAGTCGGCTGCTCAATGGTTGGCCAAAGCGTCAGAAAGTGACATCCGGTATGTATTAAAGGTTTATGGTGAAGAAAAATTTGCCACGCGTATTGCCCGAAAGATTTTAGAAGTGCGGGAAGAGCAACCAATCACCTCGACGCGGCAATTGGCAAAGTTAATCGATGAAGCAGTGCCTAAAAAAGACCCGGGTAAACATCCTGCAACCCGAAGTTTTCAGGCCATTCGAATTCACGTCAATGAAGAACTCAGTGATCTCGAAAAAGGCCTTGATGCCGCATTTGAAGCATTAGCGGTTGGTGGTCGGTTGGTGGTGATTAGCTTTCATTCTCTTGAAGATAGAATTGTAAAACGATTTTTTAAGAAACTCGCTAAGGCTGATGATTACCCAAAAGATTTGCCGGTGATGGCCGATGCAATTAAACCCAAAATTAAGTTGCTGGGAAAACCGGTGAAGCCAGGAGTCGATGAAGTAGGCGGGAATGTTCGTTCTCGCAGCGCCATTATGAGGGTTGCCGAGAAGTTATGACGATCAAGCAGTCGCTCAGTGCATTTATAGAAACGGCGTTGCCAGTTTTAATGTTGCGTAACTTATATCGACTTCGCTGGATCTTGTTATTGGGGATGGTGGTTTGGATTAATGCAATCGCTGTTGCTTATTTTACGCACCAAAACCGTGTTCATACAGCTTTGTTGGAACAATTAAAGTACGAGCAATATCAGCTGGAAATGGAGTGGGAAGCTCTGCGCTTAGAGCAAGGTACGCTCGCTGAACATAATCGGATCGAAAGTATAGCGAGAGAAAAATTATCCATGAAGAACGTCGCGGCTACCGACGAGGTACTGGTAAAAAATAAACATTAAAGAGAAGTTAATGGGACAAGCAAGAAAACCAAAAGGCATACCACTTTGCACCTGGCGTCATGTATTGACTCTGGGTGTTGTTGTGTGTGCCTTTATTGGAATTCTTGGTCGAGCCGCATATTTGCAAATTTATGAGTCCAATAAATTAAATACGGAAGCCGACAAGCGCAGTGTCCGTTTAAAAGGAATTAATTCTCGTCGCGGTGTGATCATGGATCGAAACGGAATTGAGCTTGCCCGAAGCATTCCCGTCGAGTCATTGTGGATTGATCCCAAAACGATTTTAAAAACACCGTCAGTCATGCATTCGGTGGGCTGGAATAAACTGGCTAATGTTCTTGAAATGAGCGACGGCGAACTTAAAAAGTTTGTTCAAGAAAGAAAAAGTAAACGCTTTGTCTGGTTAAAACGTCAGTTGCATCCTGAAGTTGCCCAGTTCGTTCATCGACTTGAAATTAATGGTGTTTATTTGCAAAGAGAGCAACGTCGCTATTACCCGACCGCAGAAATTTCTTCGCACGTAATTGGTTTTACGGGCATCGATGGACATGGGCTGGAAGGTATAGAAAAAGCGTTTAACGAATTGCTCGTCGGTGAACCCGGTAAGAAAAAAGTGGTGGTGGATTTGTACCGCAACGTGATTGAAGACATGGGCGTTGTTGACGATGCGAAAAAAGGACAACCGATTAAATTAAGCTTGGATTCAAGAATTCAGGCCCTGGCTTATCGGGAGTTAAAAGCAGCCGTATTACGTCATGGTGCTCGGGCTGGAAGTCTGGTTATTGTCGATATCGACACCGGTGAAGTGCTCGCCATGGTGAATCAACCGTCTTACAACCCGAATCGAAAAGATCAGCGCAAGCCACAGTTAACCCGAAATCGGGCAATCACCGATATGTTTGAACCGGGCTCAACGGCTAAGCCATTTACCGTATTAACCGCGTTAGAAAAAGATATCGTGAAACCGGCAACCCTTATTTCGACCGGCCCCGGTAAATATCGCGTGGGTAACAACTGGGTTCGCGACGGCGTGAATCATGGCACCATCACGGTGACTAAAATTTTGCAAAAGTCCAGCAATGTCGGAGTTTCTAAATTGGCATTAGCGATGGAAGACGAAGCCTTTTTAGATACTTTTTACCGTTTAGGATTTGGCCTGGATACAGGTAGCGGATTTCCCGGCGAAAGTAGTGGGCGATTTAACATTCGACCCAACTGGTCGGAATTCGAAAAAGCGACACTCGCTTACGGTTATGGCTTTCAGGTTACGCCTTTGCAACTGGCTCAGGCTTATGCCGTGATTGGGAGCGGTGGCATTAAACGACCGGTTTCGTTTTTAAAGCTTGATCAGCCTCTGGCAGAAGAACGATTGTTTTCTGAGCGTTCAGCGCATCAAGTTTTATCCATGATGGAAACAGTGGTCGGTGAAGGTGGCACGGCTACCGATGCCGCGCTTGAGTCGTATCGAACTGCTGGTAAAACAGGAACGGCACGAAAAGCGATCAAAGGTGGTTACGGTGATGAGTACTTGTCGTTTTTTGCCGGGATATCTCCGGTCAGCGACCCGAAAATTGCAATGGTCGTGATGATTGATGAACCCGAAGGTGATGTCTACTACGGAGGTGATGTAGCTGCTCCCGTTTATTCAAAAGTGGCAGAGAAAGCCTTGAGATTGTTGAATGTAACACCCGACAAGTTAGAAAAATTTGTGAAAAATAATGCATCGAAGGGAGCGTCTCATGGCTAGAGCGTTTAACTTCAGTGACGTTCAACAAATCTGGTCTGATGCAGTTTTAGTAGCGGGCTCCGAGATTGTTCAGTTTAACCATTTGACGGTGGATAGTCGCCAGATTGCTGCTGGAGACGGGTTTATTGCCTGCGTTGGACACAATTTGGATGGCCGGAACTTTGTCAGTGGCGCTGTTGAAAAGGGCGCAAGTTTGGTCATTTGTGAGGCGAATAATTTAGACGGTCAGCTGTTGGATTATTTGAAAACGTTGACCATCACGGCCGTTTTGCTACCGAATCTTATGCAGCGGTTAAGTCAATTGGCCGGAACGGTTTATCAAAACCCGTCACAACAGATTAATGTGATAGGTGTTACGGGGACCAACGGCAAATCCAGCTGTGTTCAGATGCTGGCGCAAACTTTACACGATATCGATGGTTGCTGTTGGACTATGGGAACCCTTGGTTGCGGGGCCTATGGGGCGCAAATTTCTAATGAAAATACCACCGCCGATGCAGTTACCATTCAAAAAGAATTGGCGAAAGCAGCTCATCACGGGTGTGCTAACAGCGCGATGGAAGTGTCGTCTCACGGGTTGGTACAGGGAAGAGTCGCTGCGGTTCAATTCAATATGGCGATTTTTACTAACTTGACGCACGAGCATCTCGATTATCATGGCACCATGGAAGCTTATGGTGCGGCAAAGCGCCAATTATTTCTAATGCCGGGTCTTAACTGGGCCATCATAAACGTTGACGATAAGTTTGGTCGAAAGCTGAAGAAAGATCGTGAAATAAAAGCGAAGAAAATGTTTTTGTCATCACAACAGCCAATGGATGGTGCTGAGTTAAACCAGTGGATTTGGGTTGAAGATGTTCAATTAAAGCAAAGCGGTATTAAGGCTAACGTATTTACTCCCTGGGGTGAAGGGAAATTGAATGTGCCGTTAATTGGCCGATTCAATATCAATAATATATTGTCGGTAATAGCCGTTCTGGGCATTAAGTTTAATGATATTAATAAAGTTCTAGAAGCCGTGAATAAAGTGACTTCGGTTGCGGGAAGAATGCAGTTTGTTCAACAGCCTGGACAACCAGTGATTATTGTTGATTATGCGCATACCCCAGATGCATTAGAACAAGCTCTCTTAGCTGTTCGCGAACATTGTACTGGTAAAATTTACACAGTGTTCGGCTGTGGTGGCGATCGTGATCCAGCAAAACGACCACTAATGGCCAAAGTGGCCGAGAAGTTTTCGAATTCAGTAATCTTTACCGACGATAATCCTCGCACAGAAGATCCGGAACAAATTTTTTCTGATATGCGTTCCGGGCTAAAACGACCGGAAAAAGTTGCATATATTCATGATCGAAGATTGGCAATGCATCATGCGCTCGATAAAGCGTCGAAAGATGACATCATTCTGGTTGCCGGAAAAGGCCACGAAAACTATCAAATCATAGGTAAAACAAAACATCACTTAAGCGATGTTGAGTTGGCCAAAGAATTACTTTCGGAGAGCGCGGCATGATCGACGTGAAACTCTCAGAAATTTCAGAAGCAGCAGGAGGCCAGTTAATAGGCCCAGATATCAATATCAGTTGTGTTAATACGGATACGCGTCAAGACAGTAAGGGTTGTCTGTTCGTTGCTTTAAAGGGGCACAACTTTAATGCACACGAGTTTTTACAACAAGCCGTCGAACAAGGGGCCAGTGCATTGGTGGTTGAACACCAGGCTTCTCTAGATGTTCCTCAGGTTGTCGTTTCTGATACTCGGGTAGCTCTGGGCAGAATTGCCTGGCTGGTAAGAAAGAAGTCGCAAGCAAGATTTATTGGCTTGACCGGAAGCGTTGGCAAAACAACCGTAAAAGAGATGATCGCAAGCATTCTAAATGTTCAAGGTAACACCTTGGCAACCCTGGGCAACTTTAATAATGATATTGGGGTTCCACTAACATTATTTCGTTTAAAGCCTGCGCATGAATTTGCCGTTATTGAAATGGGGGCGAACCACTCTGGAGAAATTCGTTACACTTCTGACATTGTTCAGCCTAACGTTGCATTGGTTAACAATGTGGCGGCAGCCCATCTCGAAGGGTTTGGTGACTTGCAAGGCGTTGCAGAGGCAAAAGGCGAAATTTATGAAGGTTTACTGCCTGATGGAACCGCTGTCATTAACGTGGATGATGATTTTGCTGGTTACTGGTTGAATCGGGTAAAGCAGAAAACACTGACCTTTGGTATTAAAAATGATGCCGACATTAAAGCGTCGTCAATCGATAATAGCGACTCCAACGGCGTGAAGTTTATATTGCACTATAAGAACAAGGATTACCCAGTAAGCTTGGCTGTTCCTGGTAAGCATAATGTTATGAATGCGCTGGCGGCAACCTGTGCTTGTTTGGCATCCGATGTTGATGTCGAACAGATTGTTGATGGTCTGAGAAATTTTCATGGTGTAAAAGGCCGTTTGCAATTACATCGCCCTAATGAAGAACTGGTAATCATCGATGATACTTACAATGCGAATTACACATCACTTGCCGCGGCGATTGATGTTTTGATGCAGCAGGATGGATTAAAAATTCTGGCGCTTGGCGATATGGGCGAGTTGGGTGATAAAGCTCGGGAATATCACCACAAAGCGGGCGTATACGCAAAAGATGCGGGTGTTGATCTTTTGCTGACCATTGGTGTGCTCAGTCAGTTCGCGCATCAAGCGTTTAAAGATGGTGCACATCATTTCAATCACCAGAAGGAGTTGGCTGATTACATAAAAGATAAAATAAAACAACAAAAAACGGCTGTATTGCTTAAAGGTTCTCGAAGTGCTCATATGGAAAATATTGTCGCAACGGTTCTTGAGTGGTCACAGTCCAGACTTAAGGGGGCACCATAATGTTATTGTGGCTAACAGAGTACCTGCAACAATATTATTCTGGATTTAACGTATTCGGTTATTTAACGTTGCGAGCAATACTAAGTGTCATCACGGCTTTATTCCTTTCTTTATTTATTGGGCCCGTGATGATTCGAAAGCTCGCTCACTACCAAATTGGGCAAACAGTTCGCAATGACGGACCACAATCGCATCTGTCAAAGTCGGGTACCCCAACAATGGGTGGTGCGCTAATTTTGATCGCCATTGCTCTGTCAACCTTACTATGGGGTGACCTTGAGAATCGGCACGTTTGGGTCGTTCTTTTAACCACCTTGGCGTTCGGAGTGATTGGTTGGGTTGACGACTACCGAAAACTTATTCGAAAGGACCCCACTGGTTTACCAGCGCGTTGGAAATATTTTTGGCAGTCGGTCGTTGGAATTGCCGCGGCTGTCTATTTGTTTCAGACCCAAACTTCACCAGTTGAAACGACATTGATAGTGCCTTTCTTCAAGAACATTGCCATAGTGATGGGCATTTTCTTCATTCCAATGACTTACTTTGTGATTGTTGGAACCAGCAATGCGGTTAATTTGACGGATGGCCTAGATGGCCTCGCAATATTACCAACAGTTTTGGTTGCTGGCGCTCTAGGCATATTTGCCTATGTAACCGGCAATATTAAGTTTTCCGAATATCTGGCAATTCCTTATGTTGTAGGTGTGGGTGAACTTACCATTTTTTGTGGAGCTATCGTTGGAGCCGGATTAGGTTTTCTTTGGTTTAATGCCTACCCTGCGCAAGTTTTTATGGGCGATGTTGGCGCATTAGGTCTCGGTGCTGCTCTGGGAACATTGGCTGTTGCAGTAAGGCAAGAACTCGTTTTATTCATTATGGGCGGCGTTTTTGTGATGGAAACCGTATCGGTTATTTTGCAGGTTGGATCCTATAAATTAACGGGCAGGCGCATTTTTAATATGGCACCGCTGCATCACCACTATGAGTTAAAAGGTTGGCCAGAGCCGCGCGTTATTGTGCGATTCTGGATTATTTCGGTTGTGTTGGTATTGATTGGTTTAGCAACGCTTAAGATTCGATAACGATGAAATTAAACGAAAGTCAAATTAACAAGGTTGCCGTATTGGGGCTGGGGATTACCGGAGCTTCATTTGTGCGCTATTGCCTGAAAAAAGACTGGCAAGTGGTTATTTTTGACTCTCGTAGGACGCCGCCAAAATTAAATGAGTTTAAAGCAGAGTTTCCTCCAGTTTCGATTCAGCTGGGGGCGTTCAAAAAAGACGCGTTTCGTGATTTTGACTTGATTTTGGCAAGCCCGGGAATTGATTTAAGTCAGCCTGAGTTAGCCTCGGCAGTTCGTGACTATCAACTTGAAGTGTCAGGCGATATTGAATTATTCGCAACCCATTGTCGGCAACCGATTATTGCCGTGACTGGTTCGAATGGAAAGTCCACCGTGTGCGATTGCCTCGGTTGGACCTTGGAGCAATTGGGCATTAGCAATGTGGTGGCTGGCAATATTGGTAAGCCGGTCCTCGATTTAATCGATACTGAACAACCTCAAGTTTACGTGCTAGAGCTTTCAAGTTTTCAATTAGAGCTAATTAAACAATTTAAGGCGAAAGTGGTTTCAGTTTTAAACATTAGCGAAGATCATCTTGACCGTCATAATAACTTGGAAACTTATTCTTCGATAAAACGACGACTGTATCAGTGGGGCGAAAGCGCGGCGGTTAATTTGGACGATCCTTTAACGCACGACAGTCAAATACCGGTGAACCAGCGAACATACGGTCTTTCTGATAATTCGGACTATAAGGTCATTCAAACCGACTCCGGATATGTGGTTGAAAAGCTGGGTGAGTATCTGGTTGAAGAAAAGCACGCACTGTTAAAAGGGTTGCATAATGGATTAAATTTTGCAGCGTGTTTGGCAATACTTGACCTCTACGGAGTCGATATTAACCCGCAATTAACTGAACACTTGCACCGATATTCGGGGCTACCTCATCGATGTCAAATTATACCTTCATCCGATGGACTGACTTGGATAAATGATTCGAAGGCGACCAATGTTGGAGCAGCTGTTTCTGCGATTAAAGGATTCTCGAAAAAAGCGGGAAATTTATTTTTGATTGCTGGCGGCGACGCAAAAAACGCTGATTTATCGGAGCTTGGAGTCGCGATTGACCATTACGTTCAGCACTGTTTTGTCTTCGGTAAAGATGCCGATGCAGTCAAAGCCGTTTCGCCGCTGGACCGTTGTCATAAAGTTGATGATTTAAATCATGCCGTACAACAGGTTAAAGCGCTGGCGAGTTCGGGAGATTGCGTATTATTCTCACCCGCTTGCGCCAGTCTGGATATGTATGACAACTACATAAAACGTGGCGAGCACTTTATACAACTGGTGGAGGCGTTGTCGTGATGAATTCAGCAGCGCTTCCAAGACCATTGAGTGAACTCATTGATGCCAAATTGTTGTTGACAGTTTTTGCGTTGTTAGCCATCGGCGGAATGATGGTGGTTTCAACATCCATTCCTTACGCTGAAAAGCAGTTTGAAGCGAACTCACTGTTTTTTATCAAACGTCATTTTGCCTATTTGGTTGTCGCCTTAATTGCAGCTTATGTCACCTTAGGGTTGAAGATAGAACTTTGGCAAAAGTATGGTCCTTATTTGTTGATAATCTCAATTGTTTTGTTAGTTGCAGTGTTGTTTGTTGGTCGAACCGTTAATGGCAGTAAACGATGGATCGCATTAGGACCGATCACCATTCAAGTATCAGAGCTGGTCAAATTGTTTGTAATAACTTATATCGCTGGTTATCTAGTGCGTCGAACCGATGAGTTTCAAACCCAAATTCAGGGATTTGTAAAGCCGTTGATGGTGGTGAGTCTCATCACAGTTCTGCTGGTAGCAGAACCCGACTTCGGTGCTGCGGCAGTGATCGCGGTGACCACTTTGAGCATGATGTTTTTAGCGGGCGCGAAACTTTGGCAGTTCATTCTTTTAAGCGGTTGTGTGGGTGCAGCCCTGTTTGGAGTTGCAATCAGCCAGCCATATCGCTACGAACGATTAATGGTATTTCTTGATCCCTGGAAGGAGCCTTTTGGATCAGGCTACCAGTTGACGCAGTCATTAATCGCGTACGGTCGCGGCCAATGGTTTGGTGAAGGGCTTGGTAACAGTATTCAAAAATTGTCTTATTTACCCGAGGCTCATACCGATTTCGTTTTCGCAGTTTTTGCCGAAGAGTTTGGCTTTGTTGGAGTGTTTGTTGTGGTGTGTTTATTCCTGTATATGTTTTGGCGCGGAATGAAAATTGCCAGAAGTGCACTCAAATTACAAAACGCATACGCTGCCTATTTAGCTTATGGGATCAGTATTTGGTTAATTCTTCAAGCATTGGTCAATATTGGTGTAAGCAGTGGTGCTTTGCCAACCAAAGGTTTAACACTGCCTTTTATCAGTTATGGTGGTAACAGCCTGGTCGTGTGTAGTGTCGCGATAGCGATTTTATTGCGAATTCATTTTGAAACTCAGCTAGAGCTTGCAAATAGTTCAAAAGGTAAGAAGCGAGGGACGGAGAATGGCTAGCTTACCAAATATTTTAGTGATGGCTGGCGGCACCGGAGGCCATATTTACCCAGCGTTATCCGTTGCTAATGAATTAATCAGCAGAGGTTATCCGGTTTCCTGGTTGGGTTCGAGTGGTGGTATGGAGCAAGAATTGGTGTCAAGAGAATCGATTCCGATTGATTTACTGCCAGTCACCGGGGTGCGAGGCAAAGGAAAGCTGGCGTTATTGAAAGCGCCGTTTACGCTTGCATTTTGTGTTTTGAAAGCGATGCGTTTTATTTTTAAGACGCGAGCAAAACTCGTTGTCGGATTCGGTGGTTTCGCCAGTGGGCCGGGAGGCATTGCCGCAAAATTACTGGCAAGAAAGCTATTGATTCATGAGCAAAACGCGGTTGCCGGATTTACCAACACTATGCTGGCAAAAATATCGAACCGTGTTTGTCAGGCATTTGAGGGTACTTTTTCGGACAGCTCTAAAGTGTTCACTACGGGTAATCCGGTAAGGAACAATATTATTGAGGTCAGTAAAAAGTTCGATTCGCTGAATTCTCGACCCATTAATATTTTGGTGGTCGGTGGAAGCCGTGGTGCGAAAATTCTAAATGATCAATTGCCGGAACTGTTTCGTCCGTTTTTATTGGAAAACAAAATTAAAGTATGGCACCAGACCGGGAAGGGTAACAAATTCGATGTTGCATCTTATTACAACAGCTTTTCTCCCGACACCAAAGTGGACGATTTTATACACAATATGAATGATGCATATGATTGGGCTGACTTGGTGGTCTGCCGTTCGGGTGCTTTAACCGTCAGCGAAGTCGCTGTTATTGGCTTACCCGCTGTATTTGTACCCTTTCCTTATGCAGTGGATGATCACCAAACGGCTAACGCAAAAATGTTGTCAGATAAAGGTGCCGCAAAACTGGTGCATCAATCTCAACTAGAAGCAATCGAAGATATCGTAATGGAATTTGTATCAGCACCTGAGCATTTGGTAGAGATGGCAAAGAAAGCCAAGTCGCTTGCAATAACTGATGCCAGCACGAAAATCGCTGATTTTTGTGAAGCTTTGATTAAAAGAGAGCAAAACGTATGAAACAACCCGCGCAAGATTTTCCAATCCCGGAAATGAGACGAATTCGTCAAATTCATTTTGTCGGAATTGGTGGTGTTGGTATGAGTGGTATCGCAGAGGTTTTACTCAATCAGGGCTATCGTATTTCAGGGTCTGATCGATCCGAAAGTGCGGTGACCGATCGACTGGTAAAGATGGGCGCAGATATTAGTTTTAATCATACGGCAAATAATGTTTTGGGCGCTGATGTGGTGGTTGTCTCTTCGGCAATAGATCCGAAGAATCCTGAGTTAGAAGCGGCCAGAATGCGACGAATTCCAATTGTTCGTCGAGCAGAAATGCTTGCCGAGCTGATGCGTTATCGCCACGGAATTGCGATTGCAGGTACCCATGGTAAAACCACAACCACCAGTTTGATTACCACGGTGTGCGCGCGCGGTGGACTGGATCCAACCTTCGTGATCGGTGGGGTTTTAAACAGTGCCGGCAGCAATGCAAAACTTGGAACCAGTCGTTATTTCATCGCTGAAGCGGATGAAAGCGATGCCAGTTTCTTGCATCTGCAGCCTTTGGTCTGTGTGGTGACGAACATTGATATGGACCATATGGACACGTATGGTGACTTTGACACTCTAAAGCAGGCTTTTGTCGACTTTTTACATAACCTACCATTTTATGGTTTGGCGGTTCTGTGTATTGATGACCCAAATATTAAAGAGTTGCTACCCAAACTTTCTCGTCCTTATGTGACTTATGGTTTTGATGAGAAGGCCGACTATCGAGCGGTTGAGTTTTCTCAGGTCGGTAATGTCAGCCGCTTTCAGGTACAACGAAAAAATTCCAGTCGCCCAATAGCTATCGATTTGAATCTGCCGGGACGTCACAACGTGTTGAATGCGCTGGCATCGATTGCCGTCGGAATTGAAGAGGGAGTGAAAGAAGCGGCGATAAAAGAAGCACTATTAAACTTCGAAGGCATCGGTCGACGATTTCACTCGTTTGGTACATTTCCTTGTGAGAAGGGCGAAGTCGAAGTCGTCGATGATTATGGCCATCACCCGATAGAGGTTAAGGCAACTATTCAGGCGGTTCGAGAAGGCTGGCCCGATCGTCGTTTGGTAATGGTGTATCAACCTCACCGTTTTTCAAGAACGCGTGATCTATACGAAGATTTCGTTTCTGTATTGTCGGCAGTCGATGTTCTTTTGTTATTAGATGTTTATCCTGCCGGCGAAAAGCCGATTGCTGGTGTTAGCAGTAAGGCATTGTGCGGGAGTATTCGCCAACGCGGCGAGCTCGAGCCTATTTATGTTGAAAGTAGAGAAAAGCTCGATGAATTGATGCCGAATGTTTTGAATGATGGTGACCTGGTACTGACACAAGGTGCCGGCGATGTTGGGAAAATATCCGGACATTGGCATGACAATAAAAACACAATTTTTATGAAGAGCAAATAAATGGCAAATGAGTTGATCTCAAAATTTGGAAAAGTTGCTGTGTTGCTCGGCGGTGAATCGGCGGAGCGCGAGATCTCTTTGCTGTCCGGTCAAGCCGTAATTGACGGACTAACAGCAATGGGGCTTGACGTTGTTGCTTTTGATCCCAAAGAACAGGAATTAACAAACTTAAAGACCATGAAGATCGATCGGGTATGGAATGCATTGCACGGTCGTGGTGGTGAAGATGGCCGTGTTCAAGCTGTTTTGGAAACCTTGAACATCGCTTACACAGGAAGCGGTATTTTAGGTTGCGCAATCGCAATGGATAAATGGCGCAGCAAAATGATCTGGAAAGCGATGGGCTTACCGGTGGCTGCTCATGTATTGGTTAAGTCAGACATGGCAATCAACGAGGTCAATTTAAGAAATCTGATTGCTAAGTTGGGACCGGTAGTATTTGTGAAGCCATCACACGAAGGTTCAAGTGTCGGAATGAGTAAGGTTCAATCAGTGGAGGCGCTTGGAAAAGCGATCGCGTTAGCTCGACAGTATGATGATGAAGTGTTGGTCGAATCATTCATTCAGGGGCGGGAGTACACGGTTTCTATATTAAACGGTCGCGCTCTGCCCAGTATCAGCATGGTGACACCAAGAGACTTTTACGACTATGAAGCCAAGTATCGTTCTTCTGACACCGAATATCATTGCCCCAGCGGCCTGGATAAAGACGCTGAAGATCAAATTGGCGAGCTTGCTCTGAATGCTTTTGATGCGTTGGGATGCAGTGGCTGGGGACGCGTTGATTTTATATTGGATGAACATTCGGGGCGGTTCATCTTGTTGGAGGCAAACACGGTACCGGGAATGACACAATCGAGTTTGGTACCCAAAGCAGCGAAGCAAGTAGGGATTAATTTTAATGAATTAACACTAGAGATATTGAAGACCAGTTTATGAGTCAAAAGAAACGCCGTATGGCGACCGTAAAAGAAACAACGACAGCAAGACAACCCAAGCGTTGGCTTCGTGTTGCTGTTTTGTTTTCGGTGGTCGCGCTTTTGATAACAACGGGGCTGTATTTTTCGACGCCGATCATGAGTTGGTTTAGTGCTATCGAAGTAAATTTTGTTAGTAACGACAGTAATAACGATAGCAGCGACAGTCATAGAGGTAAGAACGATGGCGTCGTGGCGTCTAATTCGAATGAGCGGCAAGTGAGTCAGGCGTCATGGCGTGTTGCAATTCAGAATTCTGCGGACTTTGTCACGCCGGAAGAGTTAGAATTTTATATTAAAACGAACATTGATGACTCATTTTTTACCTTGGACGTTGAACAAGTGTCGGCTTTGTTGCAGGAGTATCCATGGATAAAAAATGTAACAGCGAGAAAAGTTTATCCTAATGTTCTGATGTTGGCGATCGAAGAACATCAGCCTTGGTTGAATTTGAATAATGAAAAGTTGATTAGTCACGAAGGCGTAATATTTCAACCGTCAAGCATTGAGCAGTTTGATACGTTGCCTTTACTGACCGGGAAGTTTGGTGAGATTAGTGATCTTTTATCGATGTATCACTTTTTCTCTCAACAAATGCCGGTGAACGAATTTCGGATCGTTCAACTGGATTTTTCAGCGCATCGCGGATGGTTAATGAAGCTGGAAAATGGAATTCAGCTTTTTTTGGGAAAAAAAGATTTATCGGAGCGGCTGGAGCGATTTCTCGCCGTTGTGAATGAATTACCGAAAAAATCGAACAAAGAATTGTCGTACATAGATTTACGTTACCAATCGGGAGTCGCTGTAGGTTGGGAAAATAATAAACAAGAGCAGGTAGCTCAAAAATAGTTCAGGGTGAAAATAGAGAGCGATTATGACCAGAGCACCAGAGAAAAAATTAATAGTTGGCTTGGACATTGGCACTTCGAAGGTTGTTGCGATTGTTGGTGAAGTCAACGCAAGCGATCAAATCGATATTATCGGGATCGGCTCACACCCTTCACGAGGTTTAAAGAAAGGTGTTGTTGTTAATATAGAGTCAACCGTTCAGTCAATCCAAAGAGCGGTGGAAGAAGCCGAGTTGATGGCTGGTTGTCAAATTCACTCCGTTTTTACTGGTATCGCGGGGAGTCATATTAAGAGCATGAATTCGCACGGAATTGTTGCGATACGAGATCAAGAGGTCAATCCGCAAGATGTCGAGCGTGTGATCGATGCGGCGAAAGCAGTCGCTATTCCTGCGGATCAAAAAATATTGCATGTATTACCGCAAGAGTTCGTGATTGACAATCAAGAGGGCATTAGAGAGCCGATTGGCATGTCGGGTGTGCGACTGGAAGCTAAAGTACATATGGTTACCGGTGCCGTTAGCGCGGCACAAAATATTGTCAAATGTGTGCGCCGTTGTGGACTCGATACCGACGACATTATTTTAGAGCAATTGGCTTCCAGCTATTCAGTGTTAACCGAAGACGAAAAAGAACTTGGCGTTTGCCTGGTTGATATTGGCGGTGGCACCACCGATATTGCAATTTTCACCGAAGGCGCCATACGGCACACCGCTGTTATTCCAATTGCGGGTGATCAGGTGACCAACGATATTGCTGTTGCTTTAAGAACACCGACGCAACATGCCGAAGATATCAAGATTAAATACGCTTGCGCTTTGCGCCAGTTAACCTCTTTAGAAGACACCATCGAAGTTCCGGGGGTTGGAGAACGAGCGCCGCGTCGATTATCACGTCAAACATTGGCGGAAGTTGTCGAGCCCCGTTACGAAGAATTGTTTAATTTAATTCAAGCAGAATTACGACGCAGTGGTTTTGAAGAAATTATTCCGGCAGGAATTGTTTTGACCGGAGGTTCTTCAAAAATGGAAGGCTTGATTGAATTGGCTGAAGAAGTCTTTCATATGCCTGTACGTCTCGGAATGCCACAGTACGTTAAAGGGTTGTCAGATGTGGTGCGAAATCCTATCTACGCAACCGGGGTTGGCTTGTTGTTGTACGGACATCAACAGACCAAAGAGTTTCATTATTCGCCACGAAAATCTTCAGGGGTTTCATCGGTTTTCGAGCGAATGAAAAGTTGGTTCAGCGGTTTTTAACTGTTGAATTATCGAAGTAGAAAGAAGAAGGGGAAATAACTATGCCTAATATGTTTGAACTGATCGATAACTGCCAGGATCGCGCAGTTATTAAAGTAATTGGTCTTGGTGGCGGCGGAGGAAACGCCGTAGAGCACATGCTGGCTGCCAACATCGATGGTGTTGAGTTTGTTTGTGCTAATACCGATGCCCAGGCCCTGAGTAAATCGAATGCTCGTACTTCAATTCAATTGGGGGGCAGTATTACGAAGGGGCTCGGTGCGG
>JBPEWV010000061.1:0-21509 GCA_052032335.1 Pleionea sp.
TTTTGTACGGCGTGCAGGGGACCGGGAACGGCCATATCACCCGGGCCAGAGTCATGGCGAATGCACTAAAGAAGGCTGGGGTCGAGGTCGACTGGGTGTTCAGTGGTCGGGCTGATAATCAATATTTTGATATGGATGTGTTTGATAACTACCGAACATTTCGGGGTTTGTCCTTTGTCCTTGAAGAGGGCGCTATCCATTACTGGAAAACAGCAAGACAGTTACGCTTTTATCAATTTTGGAAAGATGTTCGAACGTTAGATCTGAGTCAGTACGATTTGATATTAAACGATTTCGAACCAATCTCCGCCTGGGCCGCAAAGCGGCAAGGTGTTCATTCAATCGGACTGTCTCACCAAGCTGCATTTTTATACGATGTACCTAATGCGGGAAATAACTTGTTCACCGATGCGGTGATGAGAAATTTTGCACCGGTAAAACAACCTTTAGGCGTTCATTGGCACCATTTTAATCACCCGATATTGCCTCCTATTGTTGAACCTGCGATTGCTGGGCCCGTGAAGGAAAAACATATTCTGGTTTATTACCCTTTTGAATCCTTAGATAACCTATTGCGGCTGTTTAAACCTTTCTCCGATTTCGAGTTTCATATTTTTCACCCTGTCGAACAGCATGAAATTCGCGGGCACGTTCAAGTTCATCCTTTATCGCATCAGGCGTTTCACGATCAATTGCTCATTACGTCTGGCGTGATTTGCGGCGCTGGGTTCGAGTTGCCGAGTGAAGCGATTCAGTTGGGTAAAAAATTGCTTGTTAAGCCCATCGGCGGACAGGTTGAACAGCTTTCCAATGCCAAAGCTCTGGTTGAATTAGGACTTGCTTCGGTCAGTGAATCTTTTACTCAAGAAGAGATCGGGCATTGGTTGAATCGGCCGCAGCCTGCCGCTTGGCATTATGGCGATACCGCCGGAGAAGTCGTCGACTGGTTGACACAGGGAAGCCTTGACGATATTGACGGTTTGGTGAAACGCCTTTGGGCCAAAACCTTTCCGGTTACCGAATCAATGTCGGCTTGATCAACAATAGTGGAATCGAAAAATCAACTTCAACAATGAGTATAGTTGCTTCGGTACCTGGCTTATGAAACTCAGTGGTAGATGTAATTATGAAGTCATGTTTTTTATCTTCGCATTTTCTAATGAGCAGTCATGAGTAATTGGCTGCAGGGTAAAGTGGTAGTGGGGATGACTGCTGAACATTTTCCCAAAGATAATTCACTAAGCCTTTAGGATCACTCAGGTCATTTTGTTTTATCCAATGAACAATGTGTGCGGCTGTATCCGGGAAGTTGAATTGCTTCGCCGGGTAATGATAAAGCCACTCTTCCAGATCGTGAGCATTAAACTGTTGGCACACTTTTGCCAGGGATAAATCGGCCAATGTTTTAGCGTTGGACAATTGCTCCATTTGACCACCCACCGGCTGCACCATCAGTTTTTTGCCCAAGCTTAGCGCTTCGCTGGGCAGCTCGAACCCCGCACCACAGATTACGCCCGAGGTTTTGTGCAGTTCTTTTTGAAACCCTACTCGGGATAATGGTCGGACATGGATATGTTCGTCATCGAACGCCGCTTGCACTGGGTGATAAATGTAAAACTGATAATCCTTGAATGGACGAACCAATTGCATCAAGTTCTGCAATGACTGAAATGGAAAATAAACCAGGACGTGGTTGTCCTGTACCGATTCATCTTGGATTGATTCTGGGTCGCCCGCCTCTTGGCTGAATAGATTATTTGTCTGCTCGATAATCGGAGGTAGAATAAGCCCGTTGTAGTGATGCCAGTGTACACCGATCGGAAGATTGACCGGCGCAAACCAACGCATCACAGCCTCGGTAAAAATATTATTACCGCACTTCGGAATGTCGTAATAGAACGAAGATTGATGGGATAACCCAATGGCTTTTACACCTTGCCGTTTAGCGGCCCAAGCGCTGACTGGTTCAAAGTCGTTAATAATTAAGTCATAGGGCGACAAGTCGAGTGACCGAACATCTGAAAACAGCTGCCTAAGTTGTAACTGACGGGCAGTATTTAGATACTTGATCTTTCCATGTTTGACATGAAATGTTAACCCACGAAAACAACGATAGTTAGCAAAGCATTCCATATCAAAATAATCGAAATTGGGCCTGCCCGAGAACACCCAGTCGACCTCGATATTTTCTGCGCTCAATGCTTTTGCCATGACCCGAGCTCGGGTGATATGGCCGTTCCCGGTTCCTTGTACACCGTAAAGTATTTTCATTGTAGAATTTCCTTAAGCAAGCGTTATCAATTGAACGGCGCACTCAGTGCGATAATTGCGCAAGTTGAACCGAGTGCTGCCCCAGCTATGATATCGCCCGGGTAATGGACACCCAGTAATACACGAGATACCCCAATGAGCAAGGCCCACAAAAAAACAAACGCGGTCATTACTGGATAAAACTGACTGATCATAATTGCAAAAACAAAAGCGGCGGCGGTGTGTCCGGATGGAAAACTAAACTTATCCGATGGCTCTATGAGCGATTGAAAGTCTCTTAGTTTTTGCTGTGGCCTGTCACGTTTTATGGTGTTTTTTATTATCAAATACAAACTGATGTTCAGTACAAATGCTGCAACCGATGTAAGAAAAAAATACAGTCCAGATTGATGCTCAAAAATTAAAATAATCAGACCGATTATCAGGTAAGTGGGGCCGTCGCCGGTGCGCGAAATATTTCGAATCAGGCGGTGATAATGACAGCTCTGTTTCAAGTTTATCCAGATAAAAACTTTAGTATCGAGAGTATGGATTCTTTCTAAAAATGTATTCATAATTTGCACTGCTTGTTAACAGTATTCAGGAATTACTTTGTGCTTTTTGTGTGACAATTGGATGACGTCCGCTTGAAGTTTAAATGACAAGACTAACGATTGAGGATGAACATGAGTAAGCCAGGAAAGACCGGGGTAACGCGTATTGTGCATGCGTTTTTTTATTCCATGAAAGGATTGAAAGCCGCGTGGAACCACGAAGCTGCTTTTCGGCAGGAGGTTCTACTGTCGCTGGTTCTTATTCCATTATCGTTTTGGCTGGCGCAGACTCATGTTGAGTTAATTTTGTTAATATCGAGCGTGTTCTGGGTTTTACTGGCGGAGCTTGCCAATTCATCGATTGAAGCCGTCGTCGATCGCACAGGAACCGATCACCATCATCTTTCGGGACGGGCGAAAGACATTGGATCGGCTTTGGTGTTTATAAGTTTGTTGTTGCTGGCAATTGTCTGGGCAATCATTGCATTTAATCGTTTTTGGGGATAATCAGCTTTTTTTTAGAACAAAAAACACTCAAAATTATTGAAACATCGCTAAATATTGAGTCTTCCCCGCCGATAACCCAAATAGAGAAGTTGTAAGCGCACCATTATTGATGTGTTTAGAATTATCTAAATTGTATTAAATTCAATAGTTTAGAGGTGTATATGCAAATTGATGGTCTTTCCGCTGCCCTGGGTGGATTCCAAAGTGCAGTCAATCGTGCCGGTGAAGCGACTCAGGAAATCGCGTCTGCCAGTGCCAAAAAAGAAGGCACGCAAGATCTGGTCAAGCCTTTGGTTGAACTTCAGGTTGCCGAGCGAGACGCAGAAGCGAATGCTCGAGCCATTGAAACCCAGAATAAAGTGTTGGGCAGCATTATTGACATTAAGGCCTGATTTTTGGCCGATGTTATTTTTGATTAGGCGGCTTAACGAGTGGTTATTAATCCTGCGCCGGTGGCATTACCGGTTAATACGGCGAATATCCCAACAGAAGCGGTGCGAAATGACACTCGCCAGCTTGAGCGTGTGCCTGAAACTAAGCCGTCCACCGAAAGTGTCAAGCTAAAACCTTCCACTGAAGAGGCCCAGCAATCGGGCCGTCCCAACGAAACGCGAAATAGTGAAGCAACGTCGGAGCGTCAAGTCCAAGAGAAAGGACGGGAAGAAGGCGGCACTGATCGCGACGGTAACGAACAAAATTCCCGACAGAATCAAAGAGACGATCGGAATCAACGCGAACAGCAGGAGCTGACCAAACTCAAACTGAGAGATCAAGAAGTGCGTGCCCACGAAGCGGCCCATGCTGCGGTCGGAGGGCGATACGCGGGTGCTCCTTCGTATACTTACGAGCGTGGTCCGGACGGCCGACGTTACGCCATCGGTGGCGAAGTACCCATTGACACTTCGCGCGTTGCGGGCGACCCCGCGGCAACCATCGAAAAGATGCAACAAGTTCGGCGGGCAGCATTAGCGCCGGTTGATCCATCGACTACTGATCAACAGGTGGCGGCACAAGCCAGTGCAATCGAAGCCGATGCGAGGGCAGAGCTACTCAAGCAGCAACAGCAAGAGCAAGCCGAAGCCCGAAGCAACAGTCGCGAACGGTTTGAAGGTCGGTTGCGCAATTTGGGTGTGGTCGCAACTCCGGAGCGCGGTGACACTATAAGTGTTGTGGCATAAACAAATCATATGAGGCGAAACTCCAACAACGCGCTTATTCAGTAAAACTTGAACATTAATTAATGCGCTCAATTATTGCGGACAGTCATCACTTTTCATTTCACTTCATTTATTGACCCATAAATTTTAGACCTGTCACATCGGATGGCGTTTTTTCGACTCGATAGACCCGCTTTTTCATGCAATTAAACGTAAAATCTCGTATAGTGCCCTGAAAAATTCAATACGGGTAATCTTCATTGCGTTCAGGGGAGTTGGTTCGTCCATTTTTAAAGTGGGCGGGTGGCAAATATCGTTTAATTGACCGGATTTCAAGCAGTTTGCCGCCCGGCAAACGACTGATTGAGCCCTTTTTAGGTTCTGGAGCTGTATTTCTAAACACCGAGTACGAACGTTATTTACTGGCCGATATTAACCCCGATCTGATTTCTCTTTACCAAACTTTGAAAGACGAAGGTGATGTTTTCATCGATTATTGTCGCGGATTTTTCACTCCCGAAATGAATAAAGCGACCCGTTACTACGAGTTGCGAGAAGAGTTTAACGAGATCGCTCCGTCGCCGCGTAAGGCAGCGCTCTTTTTGTATTTTAATCGACACGGTTACAACGGCTTGTGTCGGTACAATTTGAAGGGCGGCTTTAACGTGCCTTTTGGCAAGTACAAGCGACCGTATTTTCCGCTCAATGAATTGCGCCATTTTGCTCAAAAAGCGCAACGCGCAACCTTTGTATGTCAAGACTTTGAGAAAGTCATATTGCGGGCGAGAAAAGGGCATGTGGTGTATTGTGATCCGCCCTATGTTCCGATTTCACCAACCGCTTATTTTACCAGTTATGCCAAACACGGGTTTTCGTTGCACGACCAAGAACGGCTAGCCTATCAGGCGAAACGGCTGGCGCGGCGCAACGTGACAGTGGTCATCTCCAATCATGAAAATGAAGTCACTCGTGCCATGTATCAGGGAGCCCGAATCATCAGTTTTCCAGTTCGTCGTACCATAAGCTGCAATGGTAGCAAGCGCAACAATGCCGATGAGTTGCTGGCCATCTTCAAATAGCAGACGTTCGCTAGCTTTCTGTTATTTCTATTCTTTTTAGCACTTCAAACTGTCAACCACAGGTATCGTCGCTATGCGCGGTCAGCACTTGAAATCATTAAAACTCATGGAATTGCCCGTGTGGCAAGGGCTGTAAAGGAAGTTATTAGGGGGAAAATTCACATTATATAGAATATACTGATTTGTATATAATGAAACGGTTCACAAATATAAACATTAGTTCTGAATGTAGCTCCATAAGCGACAATCGGTGTCTTATAATGTTATCAACATCGAACATCTTCTCATTGGGAGATGAAGATTCAGCAAGGAGAACTTGAAAGTGAAAGTCGTAGCTACTCACCGTCTCGCAGAAGCTAAAGAGAAGTTTCCCGCTTCCAAGACAGCACTGGATGGCTGGTTTCGGATCATGAATTTTACAGACTTCCAGTCCGACATCGCGCTTCGTCGGACCTTCGCTGAAATACGCAGTTCAGGAAACGAATACTGGTTTTTGGTGCCTGGAACAACTTTGCTGCTCAAAGCGATTATTAACTTTTCGGCTCAGGTTGCCATGGTAAAAGATGTGCGACCTGGGGTGATGTAACTGATAGCTGAAGGAATAAGTGATATGAACGAAAAACTGCAAAATGCTATTGAACACTGGGACGCGGTAGCGCCACTCATTCAACGTCCTGATTCTGAGCGTGATTACGAAGCACTGGTAACGCAAATGGAAGAAGCCATGAACCTCACCGGGCAAGAAGTCGAAAGTCCGCTTAATGGTTTGATTGAAGGTATGGCTAATGCCGCTCAGCAATACGAAGAGAAGTTTCTGGTAAATGAAGTTGGCAGCGGTGTATCTGCACTCAAATATTTAATGAAAGTGCACAAAATTAAGCAGTCCGACTTAAAAGAAGTGGGCAGTCAGGGCGTTGTTTCAGAAATTTTAAACGGTAAGCGCTCGCTGACGGTTCGTCATATTCGAGCCTTGTCGCGACGTTTCTCGATCAGTCCTAACGCCTTTTTAGAGCCATAACCGGCCGCAGTTATCACTTCAGTTGTTAGCCTCAGAGTGTTGTTCAAACTCTGAGGCATATTGTTTTACTCCAGAGTTTTTAAAACGTAACTTCCCGGCGCATCTTCCAGTGCGTTAAGTTTTCCTTTCGATGGGTTTCGTGCATCAACCAGGCCACCACCATTATTACTCAGCCAGTCGATCCAGTGGGGCCACCAGGAACCGTCGTGCTGCTTCGCTTCTGACAACCATTGGTCGGCTTCGAGATCCAGATTATCGTGAGTATAAAAGCTGTATTTTCCGCTATTGGCTGGATTGATAACTCCAGCAACGTGCCCTGAGCCCGCTAACACAAACTGGTTATCACCCGATAACAGCTTGGCCCCGAGATAAGTGCTTTTCCACAAGGCAATATGATCTTTTTCGGCGGAGAGGAAGTAACAGGGAATGTCGATTTTTGACAAATCGATGGCGATCCCGTCAATGGTGATCCCCCCCGGGTCTTTCAGGTTGTTTTCCAGATACATATTTTTCAGATAGAAACTGTGCATGGCAGCCGGAAGGTTGGTGGCGTCCGAATTCCAGTACAACAGATCAAACGCCGGCGGCTCTTTGCCCAACAAGTAATTGTTAACGTGATAGGACCAATGCAGGTCATTTTCTCGAAGCATGTTGTAAGCAAGCGCTAACGCACGTCCGTCAAGAACGCCTTCGGTGGCCATTTGCTGCTGTAAAATATCCAGCTGTTCTTTCGACAGGAAGCATCCCAGTTCGCCAGGGTAAGTGAAGTCCAACAAGGTGGTGAGAAAGGTTGCCGAGTGAATTCGCTGATCTTGCATTTTTGTCAGATACGCCAGGGTGGTGCCCAACAGAGTTCCACCGAGGCAATACCCCAATGCGTTAATGGAAGACTCTCCGAGGTGTTTTTCGATGGCATCCAGTGCGGCAATCACCCCTTGTTTCATATAATCGGCGAAGCCTTTGTCGGCGTGTTGTTTGTCGGGATTGACCCAGGAAATCATAAAAACGGTTTGTCCCTGCTCAACAGCCCATCGCACCAGAGAGTTTTCTGGTTTCAGGTCGAGAATGTAGTACTTGTTGATCCAAGGAGGCACAATTAATAGTGGTCGCTTACTCACCTTATCGGTAGTCGGTGAGTACTGAATCAGCTGTATCATCTCATTTTGAAAGACGACTTTGCCGGGGGTAATTGCAAGGTTGTCACCGGGTTTAAACGCTGTCAGATCGGTCATGCGAATATTTTGCATGCCCTTGCCGCGTTGTAGGTCGTCGAGATAATTCTGCATGCCTTTGATGAGATTGAAACCACCGGTCTTTTGGGTTTCATTAAGCGCGACCGGGTTGGTCATCAGAAAGTTGCTGGGGGCGATGGCCGACAGCCATTGTCGAATGTAAAACATCACACGCTGATTTTTTTCTTCGTCGTCGGTAATGAGATCGGAGTATAAGTCTTGCGTGGCCGTTGAAAACGCCAGATAAATGTCTTTCAGTTCTTTGAAACCGGGCTGCTCCCAGGCTTCGTCTTTGAATCGGCGGTCGGATTTCTGTGGCTGTCCTTGTCCGCTCATCGCCTGCATCAAGGCCTTTTGGAAAGCTTGAAGCCTTTCGGGTTGACTGGCGATGAGTGTCATTGCTTCGCCAATTTCCTTGTTCATCAAGGTTTGACGCTGCATATCGAACCAGAGGCGGTGGGCATTTTGCTGCATCATCTCACCGGCCTGGATCATTTGCTGACCAAGTTGCTGGACAGATTCAATAAACGCTTCCTGATTATTGTTGGACGACATGGTTGTCTCCTCACTCACTCTTGTGGGTTGGCGTTAGTTAATTATGTTGCAATGCGAAAATGTCATTTTTACGTCATTTTGAGAAGAAATAATAGTCTGGCTTTATAAAAAACAGGTAATGCCTACTTTTTTATCCAGTTATTGCGATATTTATCAATGATTTATCTCAATAGTTTAAAGTGAACTTTTAAGTTGATGGCTTGGTCACAAAATATTCATTGAATAAATATTGCGCTGCATCAAAAGTTTGGCTATGCTGTATTGCAGCAAAGCAGTAATGATTAAAAAACAGTAATGTTCGCCATCCAAGGGAGAGATCGATATGTTCGCACAAGCAATAAACAGTTTTAATGAGCAAAGCAAAGCGTTTTTTGAGCCTATGTTCGAAGTTAATCGACTAGCGATTACCCAGGCACAAAAATTAGGTGAGAAGCAACTTGCGTTGTTTAATGAATACACCAAATTAGGATTAAGCCAGCTCGACAAAGCAGCTAAGATTCAATCTATGGACGACCTGAAAGGCGCGACCGAAGAGCAGTTGAAAGCTTCTGCCGAGTTTTCAGAGAAAGTGATTAAAGACGCTCAATCGTTTGTAACCGTGGGCCAGGAAATGTCCGCAGAGTGGAAAGAACTGGTCGACAGTAAACTGTCCCAGTTTACCGCGCAACCTCAGCAAGCAAGCAAAGCGTCAAAAAAGTAAGTTGAGAAATGTAAACAAAAAGCCAGCATACGGTGCTGGCTTTTTTATGCGTGTTTTACGGGCCTTAATCCACAAGTGTTAAAGCTCCAACTTGTTTGTTTTAATTCATAGCTTTGTAGTCGTCTATTGCGCTGTTGACAATCCACATAATGGTTAAAATAAATACTACCACCATGATAATGCCGATGAATATATACTCTCCGGCATTGCCCTTTTCGAAATCTTGCTGACGTTTTTTATCGCTCTGGACGCCAAACATTGCCGCCAGCACACTTTGCAGGACATTCAAAAATCCGGGCTTTTTGGTTGATTCGAAATTGGGATCGTTGTTTGAGTTGTCGGTCATTACAGCAGCTTAGTTCGATGTTTTAGCATCGATTATAGCTGCCGTGATAAAGGCTTGAAAGGAGATTAATGAAACAGTTCGATGATGTCCTGGAAGTGCAGGCTGCCGAGTTTGTGTTGTTTGACCAGCTTTTCGAACCAGTTTGCATCTTTTTTCTTTTCGTCTTCGAGCTTGGCCAGTCGCGTTTCTTCGTCCATGGCTTCTTCGTTGACGTGAAGATCTTTAAGGCATTGTTTCGCAGGCTGCTGTTCCAAGCTTTGCTGGCTACCATCGACGGACGAGTCGGCAAAACAGGACAATGACAGAAGCAGGCCAACCATTAAGGTTGTCTTTTTTATCAGTTTATGAAGATTGCCCATAAAAAATCTCCGTCATTGAATGGCACTTCTATTAAGTTTAAACAAATATCGTTTAAAAATCGACCGAAAAATCAAAAAAGACCTTCGCGGTTAAAACCTTGCATAACTCCTTGAGTTTTAAAGCTTTGCATCAGTTCGATCGCCAATTCTGTGGCCTGTTTGGCGTTTAAGCGTGGATCGACCAGCGTGTGATAAGCCTTATTTAGGTCGCGCTCGCTGACCGCACAAGCTCCACCCACGCACTCAGTTACCGATTCGCCGGTCAGTTCAAGGTGGATGCCTCCGAGGTTGCTGTCATGTTGTTGGTGAATACTTACTGTCTGGCGCGCCTCATGTATGATGTGTTGTAAATAACGCGTTTTAATGCCTTTTTCGGTAACCTGAGTATTACCATGCATTGGATCACACACCCAGGTGACGGCGAACTGCTTTTGCTGGATGGCATCAATAAGTGGAGGCAATAATTCCGCCACCCGTTGATGACCCAAACGGGTGATGAGTGTAATGCGTCCCGGTTCGTTATCGGGATTCAGCTGTTCAATGATGTCACTGAGCCAGCGTTGGGTCATTCTGGGACCGATTTTTATTGCGATGGGATTTTCGATACCGCGCAAATATTCGATATGACCGGAGTCTGGTTTGGCCGTACGCATTCCTACCCAAGGCATGTGTGTCGACAAATTGAACCATTTGTTGTTCACCTTGCGCGTTAGCGCTTGCTCATAATGCAGATGCAACGCTTCGTGGCAGGTGTAAAAGTCTCGCAAGGGTCGCCAGGTGTCAGGAGCCAATTGTTGCATTAACGAAAAGGATTTTCGGACTTCTTCGATAATGCTTTGGTGCGTCGCAGTTGATAGTTCGCCTATCATTTGTTCGCTGCGCCAGCGCGCTTCGTCGCAAAACTCCCGAAACTGGTCTTGACCATTGGTTCTGATGTAGTTGAGGGTCAATGAGGCCAAACTGTAGCCTTTTAACAAGCGGTCCGGATCCGGCGTGCGTCGGGTCGGGCAAAACGCCACTTCGTTGATTAAATCGCCTCGATAGCTGGGTAAGCTCTGACCGTCTACGGTTTCAGTATGGGCAGAGCGTGGTTTGGCGTATTGTCCGGCCATGCGACCAACTCGTATCACCGGGCGGCCCAGACCGTACATTAGCAATAAGCTCATTTGCGTCATCAGCTGCAGTTTTCGACTGATCGAGGCCTGGTTGCAATCGACGAACGACTCAGCACAATCACCGCCTTGGAGTAAGAATACTTTTCCGCTGGCCGCTTTGGCCGTTAATTGACGTAAATCCATCACTTCTTTTGGACTGACCAAAGGAGGCAGCTGGCTCAGTTCTGCTATCACTTCATTCAGCCGTTGCTGATCCGGGTATTCGGCTTGCTGTTCAAGTGGCCTTGATTGCCACGACGTTGGAGTCCACATGATCGTATTTCATCTACTGCAGTGGCAAGGATCTTACTCCGGGTACGGGAAAAAGCAACTGATCCCTGAATTACCCGTCAATAAACCTTTAAAAGATAAAGCGTGTTTGAACACTAGCGGTAAAACTCGGTGATGTCCTGAATGTCGACTACGGCAACAAGGTTTTGTACCTTTTGTTCAAATTCGAGCGCTTTTTTGGTTGAGTTGTGGCGAACCTCTTTTAACTCGTCGCTGAACTCTTCGAGTTTTATATGCGGTGGTGGTAAAAATTCGGCCAGCAAAATGCGACTGTTTTTGTCCTTTCTAGAGCGCAATATAAAGCGGGCAATTTCTCGCGTATCTTTCATGTCTTGCTCCATGGTGATGGCCATGTTTTGATGCCCGTCTTCTGAAACACTGAACTGGGCGAACAATCGTGTTGACACTTTTTTGCTCAACTGTCCACGTCGGTTTAAATTGCCCTTGAGCATCTGATAGAAAATGGCTTCTTGGTTGAGTGAATTAAAGTCGAAGCCGTCCGGATCTTTAAAACGCCACAGCAGGTTATTCGCGTTTTCAGTTGCCGCAGCACTGTCGATGGCAAACCGTCCGCCCGGAAAACGATGTAGAAATAATGGAATGCCATGCAAATAGGCACTGACCAGCGACTCAATCATTTTTGCAACCAGAGTGAACTCCAGATCTTCGAGGCATTCTTTTAACTTCGACTGGTTGGTTTTAATCAGACGGGTAAAAAACTTTTCGCCATGATGATCTTTCACATTGAAATCGCGTTTTAAACTGATGGCGTTTTGGTGCGGATGCCATTGCGTAATTCGGTACGACAGGTCGGCCAGATTGGCGGTTTTTTTTGCCAGCTTTTGCAACTCCGGCAACGATACTTTGACCATCTGGTTTACGTCGAGCGTGGTTGGCAGGTACGACACACTGTCAATCTCTATGCGCATGCCGGAACGCGAAAAATCAACTGTCGTTCCGGAAAAGGTACGGCTTCCCAGTTTTATCATGGCTTTGGTTTGGTAGCGGTAGCGATGTTCACCCCGTTCGTTACGATAACTGAGCTCCCACACCTGTTGTTTCGGTCGCGTTACTTTATAATTGGAGAAAGCGGTTAATCGCTCGTCATTTTCTCGAATGCGGCTGTCGCGGTTGAGTTTCTCTTCGATCAATGAAAAGTAGGCGAGGTGCGTCACTTTGTTCCATTTTTCCCGAATGTCCTGACATCGTGTCGGTGATACTTCATTCAGCGCATCCAGTTTTGAAAGTGCCGCTTCACGATCGTGGGGATTAACCGGATGAAATGAAACATGGATGCGAGCAATCAAAAAGCAAAGTGTACCGAAGTTAAGAAATTTATCGAAGTGATCATTTTTAATCAGGTCTTTGCGATTGGCGCAATAAATGATTTGTTCTTCGTTGCCTTTGATCATGAAGGCTTCTATGAGCAGCGGTTGACCGGGGCCTGCGTCTGCCAACATACTCGGCAGTTGCGATGCGATGTTGGCCAAGAAGGTTTTTTTGATTTCTCCCTGCTCGCCGAGGCGAATTGCTGTGTATAAAGGACTAGCTGTGTTGTCGCTCAGATCGAGTAAATTGATGGCGATTGGGGCCGCGCTGGTGTAAATGCGCTCAAACGAGCGAGCGTAAAGCGACAAGAGTTTATCTTCCAACTCAATCTTGTAACGCGAGCGATAAGAGCGGATGAACTCGATTAAAAAGCGATTGAAAGATTCGTGTTCTGACTGATTTTTTCGTGCCAAACGCAGTTGAACTCGCCCCTGGTCATCGAACTCTTGCGCTATCAGCCGATACTCTATGTGACCAAACTGCACTTTATTCTGCTGCTCCAGAGCGGAAAATTCGATTTCGATATTGCAGTCTGGCTCAAGTGGTTCGAGTTTGATGTCGAGGCTGACCTTGATGCCGGTCAGCGAGATGTCGCTGGTTTTACCCGTGACATCCTGACCGTTGGGCAAAAACACTCTTACCTGAGAGCTGTAGTTGAGGCGATTTTCTTTACGCTGGCTGCGGTAACCGAAAGGAATCAAATGAATGTCAGGCAATACATCTTCGTCGTCTTCAGGTTCTGGTTCGGCAGCGGAACTGCTTTGTGCCTTGCTCGATGATGGAGGTACAGCGGGTTTGGCTGACTTATCAAACAAGGCGTCTTTGGGAGCACTCGATGTTTTTTGCGCCTGCTGTTTTTTTTGTTCGGCCAGGCGCAGGGCTTGTTCTTTTTCGTGTTGCGCTTTGTAGGTATGTTCCGCCGACATGACTTTTTCGAACACGCCGACAGTGTACTTTCCGTCGTAACGTGCGACTTCATTCTCAAAAATTTCGACGCACTGCTCATCCAGATAATGAACCAGCTTGTCGAACTCGTAGGGTTCACACTCGCCCGGTACTTTGCCTCGCATGTCGATGGTAATATGGCAGGGAGTCGACAGTCGGCGTTGCTCCATTCGTTCGAGAAATCTGGCCGTATCAGACCCGGCTTTAACATCTTCTTCAACGAGTTGTTTGCCGCGTCGACCAACACTCTTATAATGCGAGATGACTAACTTGTCTTTGTTTTCTGGCAAGGAAGGCCCCGTTACCAATCTGTACTGAAACGTAATTAAATTGTAGTGCAATTGGGCGAAAATTCAGTAACTTAAGCGAAAAATATGGCGAAAAGTAAAATTCAGTTTGTGTGCAGCAGCTGTGGTGCATCACAGCCGAAATGGTCCGGTCAGTGCAACGATTGCGGCGAGTGGAACAGTTTGATTGAACAGGCCCAGGTGACCAAGTCGTCTCGTTCGGAGCGTTTTGCCGGTTACGCTGGCGAACAATCGCGGGTGCATACCATGGCCGAAGTCGACTTACAGGAAGTGCCAAGGGTGGGCACTCAGTTATCCGAGCTGAATCGTGTCTTGGGTGGAGGACTGGTGCCCGGTTCGGTGATTTTGATTGGCGGCGACCCGGGTATTGGTAAGTCAACCATCCTGCTTCAGGCCATGTGTTTGCTGAGTAAGCAGCTGCCGACGCTTTACGTCACCGGAGAAGAATCGTTGCAGCAGGTGACCATGCGTGCACAGCGATTAGGGCTCGATGGCAGTGACCTGAAACTGTTAACCGAGACTCAGGTTGAATCGATTATGGCGCAGGCCAAAGTGGAACAACCCAAAATCATGGTGGTCGACTCCATTCAAACCATTTACACCGAACAGCTGCAATCGGCGCCGGGCGGTGTCGCTCAGGTACGTGAGAGCGCCGCGGTTCTGGTGCGTTACGCCAAACAGCACAATGTGGCGTTGTTTATGGTCGGTCATGTGACGAAAGACGGGGCATTAGCCGGGCCAAGGGTACTGGAGCATATGGTGGACGCAGTACTTTATTTCGAAGGCGAACGCGACGGTCGGTACCGAATTTTACGCGCGGTGAAAAATCGCTTTGGTGCGGTCAATGAGCTGGGTGTTTTTGCCATGACCGAAATGGGGTTGAAAGAGGTCAAAAATCCTTCGGCAATTTTTCTGACGCGTTTCGAACAACGGGTGCCCGGCAGTGTGGTGATGGTCACTTGGGAAGGATCGCGACCAATACTGGTCGAAGTTCAGGCGCTGGTGGATGAAACCCATTTAAGTAACCCGCGACGCGTTACAGTAGGGCTGGAGCAAAATCGGTTGGCCATGTTGCTGGCGGTTCTGAGCCGACATGGCGGTGTTGCCACTTACGATCAGGATGTGTTTGTTAATGTCGTCGGCGGTGTTCGCGTGATGGAAACCAGTGCCGATCTCGCGCTGGTGATTGCGGTTATTTCAAGTTTGAAAAACCGGCCTCTGGATCAAACCTTAATCGTGTTTGGCGAAGTGGGTCTGGCTGGAGAGATTCGTCCGGTGCCCAATGGGCAAGAACGTTTGCGCGAAGCGGCAAAGCACGGGTTCAAGCGCGCCATTATTGCGCATGGAAATTTACCCAAGTCGGGCATCGAAGGTATGGAAATCATTGGGGTCAAGCGTCTCGAAGAAGCGCTGCAGCACCTGGATTAATTCAGTCCGCCAACAGTGCGGCGAACTCTCGATCCAGCAATTCATCGCCGTTCGCGTTCAATTCAACCAGTCGACGCAAGTGGCTGATGCTGTCGAGATCGATTTCAACGCACTGCAAGCCGAATTGTTGTTGCGAGCGATGAGTGAGTCGTACCGTCATGGTAATTTGCTGTTCCTGATCATCAAGAGAAATGATCAACTGACCGGGATGTTGGTCTGGAATGTCGATGTTGCTGTCGGTGTGTACCAAGGCACCTTTGAGGCAAATATCCAGAATCGTGCAAGCAATACGCTGGTCTTTAAAAGTCAGGGTGGCTTCTTTGTTAAACTGGATGCGCCTGAAGCGTCGTCGATCACTTTGTTCTATCATCTGCGTGGGTTTCTCGTTCAAGCTTGTTCTTTAACTTTAGCAAATACCTGGCATATAGACAGGGTAGCCGTGATCCAGATCAGAGTTTTACAGCGAATAACTAACGTAAGATTGAATGAATACCGCTTAGACTATACTGTCGGCAACGCGATCCAGAATTAAAAGGAACGATGTTATGGGACTCGATATAAACCGGGAAAATTTCAAAGACGAAGATTATCGGGCGTTCTCGCAACGTCTGTACCAATCGCTGGACGTCCTCAAACAGCAGATAAGAAACCCCAAGTTTGGGCTTGGTCAAAAGAAAATCGGCGCGGAACTGGAAAATTACATCATTGATGATCGGGGTAATCCGTTACCCATCAATATGGATTTGATTGATGCCGCGAAAGTTGACAATTTTACCCCCGAATTGAACCGGTTTAATCTTGAAATCAATTTCGATCCCATTGATTTTGGCGCTCACGCTTTCGGTCAATTGCAGCAGCAAATGGACGACTATTTAACCAAGCTGCGCCAGGTGGCAAAGGATTTTAACGGCCGTATTGTACCCATTGGTATTTTGCCAACTCTGCAAGACGCAGACTTGTCCGCCGACTCGATGACCGATCTGGCTCGTTATCGTGCCTTGTCGAAGCACTTGTACGAAATGCGCGGCGAACACTTTAAAGTGCACATTCGCGGACGTGACGAGGTGTTTTTAACCTGCGATCACGTGGCACTGGAAGGTGCCAATACCTCATTGCAGTTTCACTTGATGTGCGAACCCAATGATTTTGCCAATGTCTTCAACGCTATCCAGTTAACTACACCTCTGGTAACAGCGGTGTCAGCAAATTCGCCGCTGTTATTACAGAACCGGCTGTGGGACGAAACTCGAATTGCCCTGTTCAAGCAGTCCATCGACAGTCGTGTGCGCAATACGGTGGAATGGCGTCAGCCGTCACGGGTGTCCTTTGGTCACGGTTGGGTTCGCGACGACGCCTGGGAGTTGTTTGCTGAAGCGGTGGCTTTGTACCCTCCGATTTTTCCTTTGTTGTCGGAGCAGGAGCCGACCCAAGTGTATAATCAGGGTGGCGTGCCAAAACACGAAGAGTTGGCGATGCACATGGGGACAACCTGGCCATGGAACCGGCCAGTTTACTGCCCGTCCGAAGGTGGGCACGTTCGCGTAGAAATGCGAGCCTTGCCGGCAGGACCAACCAATATTGATATGGTGGCCAACGCTGCTTTTGCCACGGGCCTTGCCATGGGGTTGAAAGACAGTATTCGCGATTTTCTTGCGGTGATGCCGTTTCGATTTGCCGAATACAATTTTTATCGTGCGGCGCAAAGTGGCCTTGACGCTTCCATTGTCTGGACCGATCCGCAAAAACACGAGCCAAAAGAAATGCCGATCATGGAAGTCTTGTGGGCCATGTTGCCCGTTGCCAAAAGAGGTTTAGAACAACTCGGCCTCGCTGATAAAGAAATCAAAAAATACCTTTCGATTATCCACGATCGTTTGGAAACGAAAATCACCGGAGCGCGCTGGCAGCGACAGATGTTTGAACAGTACCACCAGTCGATGGATAAACTGAGCGCAGCGACACAAATGTTGGAGCGATACATTGAGCAACAGGCGTCGAATGCACCGGTTAGTAATTGGACATTAAAGTAAGTATGGTCGATTCTTATAACCTGAAAAACCGGTCATTCCTATTCATGCTTTGAGTAGTAACAAAGGAGCTTTATGTTAACGATAGTGAACGCAAGGCAACTGAGTTTACCGGATTCGCCGCAACGCTGGCTGGAGCAGCTGGGGTCGTCGACGGTTATTGAAGTCGAAGGTGAAGATTCATCTTGCTGGCGCATCGCCAGTGTGCTGGTTCATGGTAACGAGCCTTCGGGCTTTTTTGCCGCTTTCGAGTTTCTGAAAAATCAGCTGGTGCCAAAAACCAATCTGGCGATCATAATCTCGTCGGTGAGAGCCGCGCGGCACACGCCTGTATTCACTCACCGTTTTGTACCTGGCGAATTTGATTTAAATCGACGCTTTGGCATTGACGACTGCCACGATCGGGTGACCGATCTGGCGCGACAAATCACCGATTACATTCAGTCAAAACAGCCGCAATGCGTGGTTGACCTGCACAATACCTCAGGTAACGGTCCCGCCTTTGCGGTATCGGTAAAAGACGATCTGGAAATTAAAAAAATGGCGTCGGTCTTTACCAAAACCATGGTGATCACGCGCCTTGTGGTGGGTTCGCTGATGGAGCAGGATTTTGGCTGTCCAGCCGTAACCATTGAATGCGGCGGATCTCACGATTCCCGCTCCCACGAAATTGCCTATCAAGGGCTGGTCGAGTTCGCTCGATCACTGCATATGCCGCCGCTCGACGATGCTTTTTTTGAAACCTATAAACACCCGATGAGGGTCGAAGTGCGTTCTGGCATCTCACTCGATTATGGTCAGTATAACAACCGGGATGTGGCCATCACCTTACGGCAAGACATAGAAAAATTTAATTTCGTCGAGATCGATGCCGGCACCCGATTCGGTTGGCTGAATCGTGAACTGAGCGATTGTTTGCGCGCCAAGAACGATCAGGGTGACGATGTTGCGAAAGATCTTTTTGAAGTGGTCAATAACGAACTCCTGTCTCGGCAACCGCTGCGATTATTTATGGCCACGGGTCGAGCCGATATCGCTTTAAGCGACTGCCTGTTCTACACCGTTTGCCTGTAACCTTTTCCAAGAACGTCTGACACTGACTTGGCTGGTGTTTTGTTGAGGTGTTCGGTAAAATCTATCAATACTATCAAATTAATTGCTAAATATTATTGATGAATTTACCCAGTTTAAAACAACTCCAGTATTTACTCGCGGTGCACAAAGAGCAAAACTTTAATCGCGCTGCCGAATCGTGCCACATCAGTCAATCAACCTTGTCGGTGGCTATCAATAATCTCGAAGAGTTGGTCGGGCAACAATTGATTGAGCGCGATAACCGAAAGCTGATGTTCACCGCCATGGGCGAGTTGGTGGTCGAACAGGCGCGTATGATCCTTGATCAATGCGTCAATATGATGCGCCTGATTGAAGCCGACGGCGACGTTATGGCAGGAGAGGTTCGATTGGGCTGCATTCCCACTATTGCACCATTTTTATTGCCAAAACTGGCCAAAGAAAGTCGTAAGCAATACCCCCAGTTACGATTACGTCTCGTTGAAGATACTACCGCCCAATTGATGAGTCAGTTGGAAAAGGGCGAGGTGGATGTCGCCATTTTGGCATTGCCCATCGATACCGGGGCATTCCATGTCATGCAAGTGGGTAAAGATCGCTTTAAGTTGGTGGCGCATAAAAGCTTGAAAGGCAAGTACGAGAATCTACAAAGTTTTGATGAGTTGCCTGATCGCAGTTTGATGTTGCTTGAGAAAGAACATTGTTTGCGCGGTCATGCTCTGGAAGCCTGTCGGTTATCCAACACCAGTAAAATCCACCGTTTTGAAGCTACCAGTTTAACCACATTAGTCACCATGCTTGAAGATGGCGAAGGCATCAGTTTCTTACCCGATATGGCGATTGAGTCGGGGTTATTACGAAACACCAATTTGGTGGCAATGAAAATGCCATTTGAAAACGCCGAGCGACAAATTGGGTTTATCTGGCGCAAAACTAGTTTTCGTGCCCAATGTTATCGAAACCTCGGGTTATTGGCAGAAAAATTATTAACGATGTAATCGTTCGTGGAGTAGAGTTTAATGCGATTTATTGTAGCGATTCTTGGCGGCGCTATAGCCGTTTTTTTACTGTCTCTGGTTGCTATTGGAATTTATGCCATGTTTCCCGGTGACGACGACATGATTCCGGTCACGCCCATTATTTTGGACGACGTTGTTCTGGACGATGATTACACCCTTGAGGGTTTGCAGTGCCAATGCAAGTCTCAGCAACTGGAGTATGAGCGCCAAATTACCGAATCGGGCCTTGGCTGCAAAGCCTCGATATTGTCAATGCGCCAAATGCAAGAATTGCCCGAGTGCGATTTAAAAAATACAAGGGTTGGCGCAAGAAGTCATTAAGGCGAGTCGAAAGCGTTATCTCGTTCTGCTTTTGCTGACTCAAGTGAGCAGTCTTGCGCCTTTTGTTGCACTGGCTAACCGACTTGTTTTTGCAACCCTATGCTTTTTAACATATGCTTAATTCCAAGGATCGAAAGGAAGGGTATCAGTGACGGTAAAGCGAGTTTTTATCAACCTATGCAATGTCGGTGTTTCAAGCGAAAAAAACGACGAGCAAAACCGGCGAATCTTTATTGTTAATTTATTCTCCATTGTCGGCCTGTTGGCAAGTACAATCATGGGAATAACTGCTCTGGTCAATGCTAATTATCCTTTGGCTTTTTCTTTGTTATCCGCCGCCGCTGTGTTTCTTTTTGGTTTTACCTTTCAATACCTATCGGGTAACACGCAGCTTTCTGCCATCATTATTGTTTATGCTTTATTTATTTTGCTGGTTTATCTGGTAACCACTGGCGGCGTCAATAATACCGGCCCCTTATGGATATTCATGTTTGCCCCGGTTGCACTTTATGTGCACGGACTAAAACGTGGCTTAACGGATATTATCTTGTTTTTGATAGCAATATCAGTGGTAATGTTTTATCCCGACGAAGCTCTTCTTAGTACCAGTTACAGCCAAGAATTTAAGCTACGCCTGATCTACTCATTTTTAACCATTACCTTTTTATCGTCCATTTACGAATATTCCCGAGCGAAAACTTTTGATCATCTGGTAATTATCAGTCAAAAATTTGAAGAGCTGGCCAAAATTGACCCGCTAACACAAATTTCAAACCGACGGGATGCTCTGGAAATTCTACAGTATGAAGTTGACCGTTCCGAAAGAGAAGGTGAGATTGTGTCTATTGCTCTGTGCGATCTCGATTATTTTAAAACCATTAATGATAAGTTCGGTCACGAAGCAGGCGATCAGGTTTTGGTATCGGTCGCGGAAACTTTGGTCGACATTACACGAAAGCAAGATACGGTAGCTCGTTGGGGCGGCGAAGAATTTTTTCTTGTTTTTCCAAGAACCGTCATACAAGACGCATACACCATTGCTGAGAAAATTCGAACTGCGATTGCAGAGAAAGTTCACCATTACCAAAGCGGTAACTTTAAAGTCACCATGTCAGTTGGGCTCTGTGACATCAACCCCGGTGATAACGTTGAACAGAAAATTAACCTGGCCGACAAAGCCCTATACAGAGCGAAAGCGAGCGGCAGAAATTGCACAGAACCTAAACCACACGCTTCGTTAGCTGTAGACTAGATACTCCGTTAATCAACTATTAATTGTAAAAGAGGCGCTATCATGGCAAACGAAGGATATCATGAACCCATCGAAGAACTTACCGACGAAACACGCGACATGCATCGCGCCATCACTTCATTAATGGAAGAGCTCGAAGCGGTCGATTGGTACAATCAGCGCGTCGATGCCTGCAAAGACGAAGAGTTAAAGAAAATATTAGAGCACAATCGTGACGAAGAAAAAGAGCATGCCGCGATGGTTCTGGAATGGATCCGCCGGCGCGACCCAAAACTCAACGACGAATTGAAAGACTATTTATTTACCGAGGGAAAGATCGGTCATTAAGAACATTTAAAGTAACGATTGGTCTTACAATGGAGCTAGCTAAGGAAAGCTTTTTTTGACCATTCATGAAGTAGGATTAGAGTGCATTGAATATTGTATTCACTTTTATTTATCTGAATATTACGATTGGGTGAAAAAGCATCTTTTCAGTTTTTAAAAGTTACTGCTGAAAAACCGACTAAACACTTCTTTCTAAAGGAAGGTTTTATTAATTTATAGTGAAATATTGTTATGAAAATCGAAGCTGCCAGTAAAGAAGATTATTTAAGATTAATCG
>JBPEWV010000062.1:0-26432 GCA_052032335.1 Pleionea sp.
TACTTTAGCAATAGATTGTATGGGGGGGGACTTTGGTCCCCCCGTTTCTGTTGCAGCGTCTGAAATGGCGCTTAAAAATCACTCAAATCTCAATCTTCAATTGTTTGGTGATGAAACTGAAATCAACCAACAATTAAAGCATGTCTCTGCCGAACTTCGTCAACGTATCGAAGTCTCTCACACCACCGACGTGGTGCAGATGGATGACAAACCATCGGTTGCCCTGAGAAATAAAAAGAACTCTTCCATGCGCAAAGCCATTGAAGCGGTTCGAGATGAACAGGCAGATGCGTGTGTCAGCGCTGGCAACACTGGTGCTTTAATGGCTCTGGCCCGATTTATTTTAAAGATGATCCCTGGCATTGATCGTCCCGCTATCATTACCGCTATTCCTACGGCCAAAGGCCACACCTATATGCTTGATCTCGGGGCGAACGTCGATTGCGATTCAGAAACCTTATTTCAGTTTGGAATAATGGGCTCTGTTTTGTCGTCTGCTATAGACAATATCGAGGAGCCTCAAGTAGGCTTATTGAATATCGGTGAAGAAGAAATTAAAGGCAACGACCAGGTCAAACAGGCGGCTCAACTGTTGTCGGATAGCCCTCATATCCATTATATTGGTTTTATTGAAGGTAATGATATTTTTACGGGCGATTGTGACGTTGTCGTTACTGATGGATTTACCGGAAATAATGTACTTAAAGCCAGTGAAGGAGTCGTTCGGTTACTGGCGTTAAAATTGAAGTCAGTATTTGAGAAAAATTGGGTTTTTAAGTTAATCGGGTTAGTCATTCGTCCCATATTGAAGCAATTCAAAGATGAAATTGACCCAGATAAATATAACGGTGCCACTTTAATCGGACTAAAAGGTATTGTTATTAAAAGTCACGGCGGAGCTTCTGTGAAAGCAACGTTACACGCAATTGAAGAAGCAATTGCCGAAGTCGAAAAAAATATACCTCAACGCATTGCGCAAGAAGTTGAACAAATCGTCAATAGCAGGACATAGCCTCATGTATAGCAGAATTTCAGGTACGGGTAGTCATCTACCGGAACAAATTCGTACCAATAAAGATTTGGAAGAAATGGTCGAAACCAGTGACCAATGGATCGTTGAGCGTACCGGTATCAAGCAACGTCATATAGCTGCCGACTCTGATACGGCATCAATACTTGCGGCCAAAGCCGCCGAGAAAGCGATTGCTTCAGCCGGATTGGAAAAAACCGATATTGACATGATCATTTGTGCAACGGCAACGCCCGATCGTTTATTCCCAAGTACCGCGTGTTTTGTCACACGGCATTTAGGATTAAATGGCGTGGCAGCGTTCGATGTTACCGCCGCTTGCGCAGGATTCGTTTATGGCATGAGTATTGCCGATCAATACATCAAAACTGGCCATAAGAAAAACGTTCTAGTGATCGGAACCGAAGTGTTATCACGGATCGTTGACTGGAGTGATCGCACGACCTGCGTGTTATTTGGTGACGGTGCTGGTGCTGTGGTTCTATCCGCGACTGACGAGCCGGGTTTGATGTCGACTCACGTGCACGCCGATGGCCAGTACGTTGATTTATTGTATTCGCCGAACGCCATTCGTGGTCAGGAAGAAGGCTGTACGCAGCCCAAAGTCTTTATGAGTGGCAATGAAGTGTTCAAAGTTGCGGTAAAAACTTTAAGCAGTATTGTTGATGAAACATTAGAAGCGAATCAACTTCAAAAGTCCGATATTGATTGGTTAGTACCGCATCAGGCGAACATTCGGATCATTCAAGCGACCGCAAAAAAATTACAAATGCCGATGGATCAGGTGGTTGTGACGGTTGATAAACACGGCAACACCTCCAGTGCATCGATTCCTTTGGCGCTGGATGAAGCCGTTCGTGACGGTCGAATTCAAAAAGGGCAAACCGTTTTGTTAGAGACTTTTGGCGGTGGATTTGCCTGGGCGTCGGCATTACTTAAGTTCTAGTCAGGAGTGATGAATTTATGTCTTTAGCGTTTATTTTTCCGGGGCAAGGTTCGCAGTCGGTTGGAATGCTTGCAGCTTTTGCTGACAGCAGTACGGTTCGAGCGACTTTTGAAGAAGCGTCCGGAGCATTGGGTTACGATCTTTGGAGTCTGACTCAAGAAGGTCCCGCCGAAGAATTGAATAAAACCGAGAAAACACAGCCTGCGTTATTAACCGCGAGTGTGGCTTTGTGGCGGTTTTGGCAAGAACAGGGAGGGCAACAACCCGAAATGTTGGCGGGTCACAGCTTGGGCGAGTACAGCGCTTTAGTTTGTGCTGGCGTATTGAAGCTTGCTGATGCTGTAAAACTGGTTGAAGCGCGTGGTCAATTTATGCAGCAAGCGGTGCCTGCAGGTACCGGTAAAATGGCGGCAATAATTGGACTTGACGACTCTGCTATCGTGGAAGCGTGTAAAGAATCTGAGCAGGGCGAAGTCGTGTCCGCAGTGAATTTCAATTCACCTGGACAAGTCGTAATTGCGGGTAATGCCGATGCCGTTGAGCGTGCCATGACACTGTGTAAAGAAAAAGGAGCCAAACGGGCGTTACCTTTACCGGTCAGTGTGCCATCGCATTGTGCATTGATGAAGCCGGCCGCCGATCAGCTGGCTGAGAAACTGCAGAGCATCCAGTTTAATGCGCCTCAAATTCCGGTGGTCAATAATGTTGACGTTCAAGCTGAAACCGCGGCTGAGGCGATAAAAGACGCCTTGATTCGACAGTTATACAACCCGGTGCGCTGGACCGAAACCATCAATTCGCTCAAGAATCAAGGCATTGAGACCTTTGTCGAGTGTGGCAGTGGCAATGTGCTGAGTGGTTTAAACAAACGCATTTCGCGAGACTTGACCAGTCATGCGGTCAAAGACCCGGAACAATTGACAGAATTAGCAAAACAATAAATATTTCAATAAATCAGGATACTATTATGTCAGACAATTCACGATTGGCACTGGTGACCGGAGCGAGCCGAGGCATCGGAAAGGCCATCGCTCTTGAGTTAGGTCGTCAGGGCCACACCATAGTTGGTACCGCAACCTCAGAATCGGGCGCAGAAAAAATCTCTGCATATTTTAAAGAACACAACATAAAAGGTTCGGGTAAAGTCGTTAACGTCGCTGAAAGTGACTCGATTGATAGCCTTTTGAGCGGTATTAAAGAAGAGTTCGGCACAACACCTGAAATTCTCGTCAACAATGCTGGTATCACCCGTGACAACCTGCTAATGCGTATGAAAGACGAAGAGTGGGACGACATCCTGCAAACCAATCTTACCTCGATTTTTCGTTTGTCCAAGGCGTGCTTGCGCGGCATGACCAAAGGACGTTGGGGGCGGATTATCAGCATTGGCTCGGTTGTTGGTACCACCGGGAACCCCGGGCAAACCAATTATTCAGCGGCGAAAGCAGCGGTGATCGGCTTTTCCAAATCGCTGGCGAAAGAAATTGGAGCCCGTGGTATCACTGTGAATGTGGTAGCGCCCGGATTTATCGATACCGACATGACACAGGCGCTGTCCGATGAGCAACGAGAAGAGCTGCAGAAGCAAATTGCTCTGGGTCGACTCGGTGCTCCAGAAGACATTGCCGCGACTGTAGGTTTTCTAGCGTCTGAGGGCGGCGGCTACATTACTGGCGAAACGATACACGTTAATGGCGGAATGAACATGGCTTAATCTCATACAGAGAGATTGAGTAATTAAAAATAACCGCTTGATTTTATAAAGGTAATACCACGATAATAGCTGTTTGCTGTGGTCTGACCAAGAATTATTTATCACTTGCGACTTGCAAGTTGCTTACGAATCAATAAACTAGCAGCGCATTAATGCCTGTGAATTTGGAGGAAAAACTTAGTCATGAGTACTATTGAAGAGCGCGTCAAGAAAATTGTTGTTGAACAATTGGGCGTAAAAGAAGAAGAAGTTACTGCGGAATCATCATTTGTCGACGATTTGGGAGCTGACTCGCTTGATACAGTTGAGCTGGTAATGGCTTTGGAAGAAGAATTTGATACTGAAATTCCAGACGAAGAAGCTGAGAAGATCAGTACTGTGCAGGCAGCTGTTGACTACATTAAGGCAAATGTAGAAGGCGCATAAGCCAGCGATGCGGTTTAATCCGCGCTGATGAGTTTCATAGGAACCGCACTGGAAGTTCTCTTTCACTGCGGTTTTTTATTAGCTATTAGAACTGGCAAGTCACACAGTTTGTCATTGAATCAATTGATACCAACGATCACCGAGTGGCGGTGACAGGAGTAACATAGTGAATGGTCGACGCGTTGTTGTAACTGGTTTAGGCATGGTTTCGCCATTAGGCCTGACTGTGGATGAAACATGGAAAAACCTGCTCGATTCGAAAAGTGGGGTCGAACCGATCGAGTCGTTTGATGTCAGTCAATTCAATACCCGATTCAGTGCTTCGGTGAAAGGCTTCGATCCCAAAGAATTCATGTCGCCGAAAGACGCGAGAAAATTCGACCCCTTTGTACAAATGGGGATTGCCGCCAGTGTGCAGGCCATTAATGATTCCGGATTCGAAGTAACCGATGAAAATGCCAGTCGTATCGGAGTCTGTGTTGGCTCGGGTATTGGTGGTTTAACCGCAACCGAAAATAATGTACTAAAACTGCATGAGTCGGGGCCAAGAAAAGTTTCACCGTTTTATGTGCCTGGTTCGATCATCAATATGGTTTCCGGACAGTTGTCCATCATGTACGGCATGAAGGGCCCCAATATTTCGATTGTTACAGCGTGCACAACAGGGGTTCATTCCATTGGTCATGCGGCTCGAATGATAGCGTACGGTGATGCTGAGGCGATGGTCGCCGGTGGAGCAGAAATGGCGACCTGTCCCATTGGCCTGGCTGGTTTCTCAGCCGCCAAAGCTTTATCGACCCGTAACGACGATCCGACCAAGGCGAGTCGTCCTTGGGACAAAGACCGCGACGGATTCGTTTTAGGTGATGGTGCCGGAGTTTTGATGTTGGAAGAGTTGGAATCGGCCAAAGCCCGCGGTGCAACCATTTATGCTGAACTCACGGGTTTCGGAATGAGTGGTGATGCGCACCATATGACAGCGCCACCCGAAGACGGTTCGGGTGCTGCGGCAGCGATGCAAAATGCGTTGAATGATGGTCAGTTGGACGCGTCAAACGTTCAGTACATCAATGCACACGGTACCTCAACGAAAGTCGGTGATCTCGCTGAATGTTTGGCGGTGAAATCGGTCATGCAGAGTCATTCCGATAACGTTATGGTCAGTTCGACAAAATCGGCCATTGGCCATTTATTGGGAGCTGCCGGAAGTGTTGAGGCTATTTTTAGTATTTTAGCGATACGCGATCAGGTAGCGCCGCCAACATTGAATCTGGAGCAGCCGGACGAGGGTTGTGATCTCGACTTTGTCCCTCATAATGCAAAACAAGCCAGAATCGAAAACGTGCTGTGTAACAGTTTCGGTTTTGGAGGCACTAACGGCTCATTGTTATTTAGCAAATTCTAAGTGAATGTTGTATTCCTTAACTCTGGGAGCTCCGTAAGCCCACAAGACCGTGGGCTTCTGTATGGTGATGGATTTTTTACCACGATTTTAATTGCCAATCATAAACCCGTGTTCTGGCGTGCGCATGTGGAACGTATTAAAAGCAGTTTGCACCGATTGCGTTTCGCTGAGTTTGATGTGGAGTCTTTGGAACAACATTTTGATTCATTGCCGTTATGGGGTGTATTGAAGATTGTTATTACTCGGGGAGCAGGTCCCAGAGGATACGAAATACCCAAACAGCCTGAACCACAATGTTACTTACAGCTCATTGAGCTGGATAAATTACCTGCGTCAGAGTGGCATCGATTAAAGCTTTGCCACAGTGACTTTCCTGTATCTATAAATCCCGCATTAGCGGGAGTAAAACACCTGAATCGATTGGATAACGTTATAGCACGCTCCGACGCTATCGAGCGCGGGTTCGATGACGCACTCATGTCGAATGATGAATCGATTGTGTGTGCCACGCAGTCAAATGTGTTTTTCGTGTTGAGTGAACATTTCGTAGTTACACCGTCAATTAAAAAAAGTGGCGTGCAAGGCGTGATGAAGCGACAAGTGATTCAATGGTTGGAAAAACTGGGTATAGAAGTGATTGAAAAAATTGTCACACGATCCGATAGTGTGCAGGCACAAGAAATTTTCTTAACCAATTGCGTAAAAGGCATACAAAGTGTGTCTTTTGTTGAGGACCGGCAGTATGATCAGTTTTCGATTGCCGGGCAGTTACGACAAATGTTTCAGAATACGATAACACAAAATAAATGATTAAATTACGATCGCTTTTAGGTTTGTTGGTTTTACTGTTGCTCATGTCATTGAGCTGGCTGTATTTTTCATATCAAGCGTTTCTGCAACAGCCAATTACTCTCAATGAACCGCTGGAATACGATATTAATCGTGGAAGTGGTGCGTTTTCCGTTGCCTCTGAGCTGGTCAGCGAATCGATACTTAAAGATAGCTACTGGATTAAAGTGTATCTACGGTTGAATCAGGAGCAAACAAAAATAAGAGCTGGACGTTATCTGATTGAACCGGGCATGAACGTGGTGCAATTGTTTCAACTCTTCAGTCGTGGTGAGCAAGTCGAATATCAGATCACTTTGGTCGAAGGTTTAACGTTTGAGCAGGTTTATCAATCAATTCTTTCTCATCCCGAGATCATCATTACCAGCCGCGGCATGGATCGTGAAGCGCTTTTATCGGCAATTAACGCACAGTTTCGTCACGAAGAAGGCATTTTATTTGCGGACACTTATTCGTTTCATTACGGCTACACCGACATTGAACTGCTGAAACGCGCGCATCAACGATTATTAACGGTTCTAAATCAGGAATGGGAGTCGCGAGCTCAAAACCTACCTTATCAGTCGCCGTATGAAGCGTTAATCATGGCGTCTATTATCGAAAAAGAAACAGCCGTTCCCTCGGAGCGCGATCGCATTGCTGGAGTGTTTGTGCGACGAATCGAGAAAAACATGCGCTTGCAAACAGACCCAACGGTCATTTATGGAATCGGTGAACAATACGATGGCAATATTACGCGTAAACATTTAAAAACCGACACGCCTTACAACACCTACACGCGTCGTGGTCTTCCACCATCACCGATTGCTATTGTCGGTAGAGAATCTATACACGCCGCGCTCCACCCAGCAGCGGGCAGTGAACTTTATTTTGTCGCGAAAGGTGATGGCAGCCATCAATTTAGTGATACACTTGAACAACATAATAAAGCAGTTCGAAAGTACCAACTCGGTAAATGATGCAAGCACAATTTATCACCATAGAAGGCGGTGAAGGTGTTGGTAAAACAACCAACCTTCAATTGCTCGAATCCATTCTCAAAGAGCACAATATTGATTATGTGTTAACCCGCGAACCCGGTGGCACGCCATTGGCCGAAGAAATTCGTGAATTACTTTTACAAAATCGCGATGAGTTGGTTGACCCCATTGCTGAGCTATTACTGGTATTTGCAGCTCGTAAACAACACGTCGAAAGTAAAATAAAAGCTGCATTGGCCAATGGACAATGGGTGGTATGCGATCGCTTTACCGATGCGACCTTTGCCTATCAGGGAGGAGGTCGTGCTTTGAGTTGGTCACTAATAGAGCAAATCGAGTCATTATCGCTCGGAGGCTTTAAACCTGATCAAACCGTTTTACTGGATCTTGATCCGGTGATTGGGATGAAGCGTGCGGCGGCAAGAAGTGCGCTTGATCGATTTGAAAATGAGCAAATGTCTTTTTTTAATCAGGTTCGTGCCGCTTATCTAAAACGCGTTGAACTCGATCCGGAACGATTTATTGTGATTGATGCGTGTCAGTCGCTGCAAGCGGTTCAGTCAGACATTCGAAACCAGTTTGAACAATACATCGATCGGGTGCTTAATGGTTGAGTTGTACCCCTGGCATCAGCAGGCATTTGAGAAGTTAAGGCTAGCGACACAGCAAGATCGCAATCCTCATGGATTATTACTCACGGCTCGACGTGGCACGGGCGCCGAACAATTTGCCCGTTACTGGAGTCAATTTGTTTTATGTCGAAATACCAATATCGATCAAAAGCCCTGTGGTGAGTGTAAACCGTGTCAGTTAATTCGCTCAAACGGTCATCCTGACTTTTACTGGATTGAGCGGCTAGAAGATAAAAAGCAAATATCAATTGAACAAATTCGAAAACTCACCGCGAGCTTGCATGAAACCGCCAATCTTTCCGGTTGGCGAGTGGCGGTCATTTTTGAGGCTGAGAAATTGACCATTAATGGTTATAACGCATTATTGAAAACCCTTGAAGAGCCAGGCCAAAACACTCAACTTGTGTTGTTGGCCGAGCAACGAAGTGCGATTCCTGCGACTATTGTCAGTCGTTGCCAAAACCTGTCGATCGAGCCGAACTCGGCTGATCAGATTTTTGATTGGTTAAAACAACAGAATCCATCAGCCTCGGAGCAGGAAATTGAGCTTGCGTTAGCGGTGTGTCATGGCGCGCCAATAGCCGCGTTGGACTGGTTGCAGCATGATCATCAGGTCTTGTTTGAAGCAGCGGTCGACAAGCTACTTGCGGTGTTTGAGGGCAAATTGACCGCTGCGGTTCTGGCTGATGATAAATCAATACCCGTCGAATCTTTGTTGTATTGGTGGGAGTATCTAACCGTTCTAATGATTAAATCTCGCCAAAATCGAATGCAGTTGTCAAATTCGGTACTTAATCGCACCGCTGAACTTGCAGAAAACGCCGATGAGCGGCTATTATTTAAATTCCGGGACGAGATCTTGTTTCAACTCAAAGAGTTGCGAGAAGGCGTCGCTCTAAATCTACCAATGCAACTGGACTATTTGGCTCAATTATGGAGCCGTTGCTGTACTAGGTAATTCTTGTGTTAGTAACTCAGGTGTTAGTAATTCTGGTGTTACCAGATTGAGGAAGTTTATTTAATGTCGACACAACCAAAAGCTGCGCCCAGACATGGAATTTTATCGTTAACGATAAAAGACAAAGCTGTGTTATATGCGGCCTACATGCCTTTTGTTAAAAATGGTGGGTTGTTTATTCCGACACATAAGCAGTACAAGCTGGGCGATGAAGTGTTTATGTTGTTGTCCTTAATGGAAGAGAAAGAAAAAATTCCCGTCGCTGGCAAGATCATTTGGATCACCCCGAAGGGAGCACAAGGGAATAAAGCCGCTGGTATCGGTGTGCAATTTTCCAATCAGGACAATGGACAGGCCCGCACCAAAATCGAGACCTATCTGGCGGGCACATTGAATTCCGAACGATCCACTCATACCATGTAAACCCAAGTTCAAACTCAAGCTTAAATTCACCGATAAACGATTAAGGTAAGCTCTATGTTGGTCGATTCGCATTGCCATCTCGATCGAATTGATTTGTCCAGTCATGGCGATAAGTTAAAAAACGCTCTCGATTATGCCGAAAGTTGTGGCGTCGAACGCTTTTTGTGCATTTCAACCGGAAAGCAGAACTTTCGTTTTGTCAAAGAGATTGCCGAGTCGGATCCGCGTGTGCATTGCACGGTCGGTGTTCACCCCTTGTCGGATAATCTTTCGATTGACGGTACCTACGATTTTTTGTTGCAGCAGGCTGAGCACGAAAAGGTGGTTGGTATCGGTGAAACCGGGCTGGATGCATTTTATGCGAAAGAAACTCTAGACGAGCAAATGGCGTCGTTTGAAGTTCATTACGAAGCGGCGAAGCAAGCCGCTCTACCATTGATTATTCATACCCGCGAAGCAAAACAGCCGACTCTAGAATTGATCAAACGTGATGTTCGAGACAATCCAGGGGTGTTGCATTGTTTTACCGAAGATTGGGACATGGCGAAGCAGGCCATAGACTGCGGGTTTTATATATCCATCTCAGGTATTGTCACCTTTAAACAGGCTGAAAATGTTCGCGAGGTCGCTCGTAAAATTCCACTTGACCGATTATTAGTCGAAACTGACTCGCCTTATCTTGCCCCGGTGCCGCATCGTGGAAAACCATGCCAGCCGGCTTACACCAGAAACACAGCCGAATTTTTGGCTGAATTACGGCAGGAAGATTTAGCAACATTGGCGGCGCAAACCACCCGCAATTATTTTGCCCTGTTCAACAAAGCTGCCGACTGATGATTCGACTTGCGCTGCAATGTGACGACCGTCTCGGAGTGACGCAAGAAGTGTTATCGACTCTGGTAAAATATCAGGTCAATCTTCGGGGCATCGAGTTGGATGAAGGCCGCCTGTATATCAAGTTACGCACCGCCGAAAACCATGAACTGGAGAAAATACAGCAGAAACTTCTGCAAATTGATGGCATTCACAATGTTGAAACCATCGATTTTCTACCCGGTGAGCGCGAACACCAGGAGTTGAACACCTTATTGTCCTGTTTCCCTGAAGCCGTGGCAACCATTACCTCGTCTGGCGCTATCCTTGCGGCAAGCTCGGCCTTTTACCAGTTTTTCAATTTAACGCCTGATACCCGATCGCTTATTGCGAATATAATGACCAGCGAGCAACTGGAAGGTTTATTCAAAGGAATGGAGCATCAGGCGAATTACAAACAAAGCATGGTGCTGGGTGATAAGCCGTTGTTACTGGAAGCCTTTCCGGTGAAGCAAGAAGAGTCACCGTCAATTTATCGGGTTGCGGTTGTCGTGTTTAAAGAACCTTCAGAGGTTGCTGCGCAGCTGGAGCGTTGGCAACGGTCGAAAGATCGTTCGTTTAGCGATATTGTGGCTCACAGCTCGGTTATGAAGGGATCGGTCGATGAGGCTAGAAAAGTAGCTCCGCTGGACGCTCCACTTTTGATAATGGGGGAAACAGGAACCGGGAAAGAATTATTTGCGCGAGCGACTCATCTGGCCCGAACTCCAAACAAACCGTTTCTGGCGTTGAATTGCGCATCGCTACCGGACAGTGCAGCAGAACATGAACTGTTTGGTTATGGAGGTGGGGCTTTTGAAGGTGCTTCAGAAAGTGGCAAACCGGGTTTGTTAGAGTTGGCCGACGGCGGAACTTTGTATTTCGACGAAATTGGTGAAATGTCACCTTATTTGCAGGTCAAGTTATTGCGATTTCTCGAAGAAGGGGCGTTTCGTCGTGTTGGAACAGACGAAGAAGTTCGGGTGAAAGTGAAAATCATTGCATCCACGCAAGCTGACTTGGTGGAGCTGTGCGCGCAAAAACGGTTTCGCGAAGATTTGTACTATCGGCTGCATGTTTTGAATCTGCTATTACCTCCACTAAGAAAACGAAAAGACGACATCTTACCGTTAGCGCACCATTTTATTGAACTGGCTTGTCGACGCATTGGCAAGTCAGCCGGTAAATTGACGCAACGCGCCGAGCTGGCACTTTATCGCTATAACTGGCCGGGTAATGTAAGAGAGCTCGAAAATATCATTTTTCGGGGCGTTTCTCTTGCCACTGCCGATACCATTTCGACCCGTCACCTGAATATGCCCATGATGAATGCCAACTTGCATAACATCGATCTCGATGACGCAGCCTTGACGCATAAGTCGGTCATGCAGGCCTTTGAGCGGCAATTATTCGAGTATTTGTACCCAACCTTTCCAAGCAGCCGTAAATTGGCTGAGCGGCTGGGCCTGTCTCACACTGCAGTTGCGAAAAAGCTGAAGCAATACGGCTTAAATTAAACCTGACGGGCATCTTAGTTCGATCGGTGCTTTCCCTTTCTCATCTGCCTGTAAACATATGTTTACACTCTTTGGTTCGTCCTTAAGCCTTGAAAATACACCAGTTTTCCAGCATTTTTACAGAGTGTAAATATAAGTTTACAGTGCGGAGAGGGGTTTAAAAGTCGGAGTGCATAACGTATTGAAATTACGACTATTTACAGTAAAGAGCTACGCGCTATAATAATGCACAAACAAGACAAAATTGATGCGGGATTGACCACAAAGCAGGTTTGACGGTCAAGTCCGAAATATTTCCGAAACTTTAAATTTTGAGGTCGTAGATATGGAAAAAGACACAAATATTAACCCGCTGGGCACCGATGGCTTTGAGTTTGTAGAGTACTCCGCCCCAGATGCCGAAGGGATCCAAAAGTTACGCGATTTGTTTCAGTTGCTAGGTTTTACTCCCATTGCAAAACACAAGTCGAAAGATGTGACCCTGTATCGCCAGGGAGACGTTAATTTTTTGGTTAATGCCGATCAAAACACCTATTTTCATGAGTTTTCAAAAGCGCACGGTCCTTGTGCCTGTGCCATGGGATTTCGTGTGAAAGATGCGGATGCTGCTCTTGAATATGCCAAGTCGCAGGGTGCTAAAGAGTTTGATAAAGCCAACTGGGGTGACGATGAAAAGAAGATCCCTGCGGTTTATGGTATCGGCGATTCCGTTCTTTATTTTGTTGATGAGTACGGCGATAACAGTGTTTACGATCATGATTTCGAATACTTCGAGGGCGTTGATAAGCACCCAGAGGGTGTAGGGCTTTATGAGCTGGACCATTTAACGCATAACGTCATGCGCGGCAATATGGACAAATGGGCCGGCTTTTACGAAGACATCGGCAATTTCCGTGAGATTCGTTATTTCGACATCGAAGGCAAGTTGACCGGGCTTGTGAGCCGTGCAATGACAGCGCCATGTGGAAAAATCCGGATTCCAATTAATGAATCATCCGACGACAAATCGCAAATTGAGGAGTACCTCAATGAATACAACGGCGAAGGTATCCAACATATTGCTTTAACCACCGATAATATTTATCAGACGGTTCGCGAACTGCGTGATATGGGCATGGAATTTATGCCAACACCTGACACCTATTACGAAAAAATTGACGAGCGTGTTGAAGGACACGAAGAAAACGTTCAAGATTTGGCAGACCTTCGTATTCTAATCGATGGTGCGCCTGTTGAAGGTGACGGAATTTTGTTGCAGATATTTACCAAAACCGTTATTGGCCCGATTTTCTTTGAAATCATTCAACGTAAAGGCAATCAAGGATTTGGTGAGGGTAACTTTAAGGCCTTGTTCGAGTCGATTGAAGAAGACCAGGTTCGTCGTGGCGTGATTAGCGCTGACTAATTAACCTTTCAGTGGAGTGATTCAATGAGAAAGTGGATATCTTTCCCTCACAAAGAAGGAAAAGTGTCGCGTCAAGCGCACGCTGATTTTCCAGAAGAGGGGATTTACGAACGAGAAGCGGGCCGAAGTGGCTTCTTTGGTCCGGCTGCGCACTTCCATCACCAACGCCCGCCGACGAGTTGGGACAGTTGGGAAGGGCCATTGCGTCCGCGTGCTTTCAATTTGAATGAATTGGAGATCAATGTTCATTCGCCGTTTGCATCGCCCATCGTTTTGCACAATCGTTTCTGTAAATACCGCTATTGGCGATGTGAAAACAAAATGGACTTTCTGGTACGCAATGCCGACGGTGATGATCTTATTTTTGTTCACGAAGGGAAAGGTGAGCTGTTTTGTGATTACGGCCATTTGTCGGTTCGAGACGGTGATTACATTGTTATTCCTCGCAGTACCATGTGGCGGCTGGAACCAAAATCGCCCATGACCATGTTGATCATTGAAGCCACCAACGATTCCTACCAGTTGCCTGAGAAAGGTTTGGTGGGGCCGCACGCCATTTTTGATCCTGCCATGTTGGATATCCCGGCTATCGACGACCAATTCAAGGCCCAGCAAACCGAAGGTCAGTGGATTGTTGAAATTAAGCGTAACGATGAAATTTCAAAGGTTCACTACAGTTACAGTCCTTTGGATGCCATCGGTTGGCACGGTGATCTTTCGGTTGTTCGAATCAACTGGCGCGATATACGTCCTCTAATGTCGCATCGTTATCATTTGCCTCCTTCGGCGCACACGACTTTTGTCGCCAGTCGTTTCGTGGTCTGTACCTTTGTGCCACGACCCATCGAATCGGACCCGGGCGCACTGAAAGTACCGTTTTATCACAATAATGACGACTTTGATGAAGTCATTTTCTACCACGCTGGAGACTTTTTCAGCCGCGATAACATTGACGCCGGTATGGTGACCTTCCATCCATGTGGATTTACTCACGGTCCGCATCCGAAAGCGTTCGACGCCGGGCGCAAACACGCGAAAAAAGAAACCGACGAAGTGGCGGTTATGCTCGATACACGCGATCCACTTGAAGTGGGCGCAGCCGCCTTTACGGTTGAAGAAGATTCTTACTCGCAAAGTTGGAAAGTAAAATAAGGGTTGATATTAAATGAAATTTGCATCGTTAAAGAACAATACGCGCGATGGTCAGTTGGTTCTGGTCAGTCGCGATCTGAAAAAAGCCGTGGCCATTCCACAAATCGCAGGTACGCTGCAAGCATTACTGGATAACTGGAAGGAACTGGCTCCGAAAGCAGAAGAAGTTTATCAGAGCCTGAACGACGGAAAGGCAGAGGGCGCTTTTGATTTTGACGAGTCAAAATGCGAATCTCCGTTGCCGCGAGCGTATCAATGGGCCGATGGCAGTGCTTACGTCAATCACGTTGAGTTGGTTCGTAAAGCGCGTGGCGCAGAAATGCCAGAAACTTTCTGGACTGATCCTCTCATGTATCAGGGCGGCAGTGATGCGTTCCTTGGACCGCGCGATGATATTGAGATGGAATCGGAAGATTACGGAATCGATATGGAATCCGAAGTCGCCGTGATCACTGACGATGTGCCAATGGCGGCAACCAAAGATGAAGCTCGCGATGCCATTCGTTTGTTCATGCTGGTGAACGATGTCTCATTGAGAAATCTTATCCCGGGCGAGTTAGCTAAAGGGTTTGGATTTTTCCAAAGTAAGCCATCAAGCGCGTTTTCTCCGGTTGCGGTGACGCCAGATGAGCTGGGCGATGCCTGGGATGGGGATAAAGTGAAATTGCCATTAGTAACCCATTTGAATGATGAGTTATTTGGTCGTCCAGACTGTGGCGTTGATATGACCTTCGATTTTCCGACCATTGTTGCTCATGCAGCGAAAACTCGACCATTGGGTGCTGGAGCAATTATTGGTTCGGGTACCATTTCAAATTACGATCGAAGCGCCGGCTCGAGCTGTTTAGCAGAAAAACGAATGTTAGAGACCATTGCCGATGGTAAACCGTCAACCTCTTTCATGAGTTTTGGTGACAAGGTTCGAATTGAAATGTTCGACAAAGAAAACAATAATATCTTTGGTACCATCGAACAAACGGTCAAACAGTACAAAAAGTAATAGACGATCCCGGGCCCGAATCAATCGGGCCCCCATTCTGACCGGCAACTATTAAATGTTACAGGTAAAGAGATGATCAAATTATTCGGCTACTGGCGTTCAACCGCCGCTTATCGTGTCAGAATTGCTCTGAATATCAAACAGGTTTCCTACAAGGGCATTTCTGTTCATTTGGTGAAAGACGGTGGTCAGCAACACAAGCCTGAATACAAAGAGTTGAACCCGCAGGGATTGGTCCCATTGATGGTCGATGGTGATTTCAAGTTAAATCAATCAACCGCCATTATCGAATACCTCGAAGAGAAATATCCTCGCCCGCAATTGTTACCCAATGGTTTTGACGACCGTGCAAAAGTTCGCGCCGTGTGTCAGACCATAGCCTGTGATATTCATCCATTAAATAACCTTCGGGTCTTGCAGTATTTAAAGTCAGAGCTCAAGGTTTCTGATGAGCAGAAAGATTCCTGGTACCACCATTGGATTAATAAAGGATTTACCGCCCTCGAAACCAACTTGGAAAGCTATACCAAAAACGGGCCATTCTGTTTCGGTAAGCACCTGACTATGGCCGATATCTTTCTAGTTTCACAAGTTTATAATGCCAATCGGTTTAATGTTGACCTATCGGCTTTTCCACGCATTTGCTCAGTTAATGACCATTGTTTATCGCTTTCTGCATTTCGAGATGCCTCACCCGAAAACCAACCCGACGCCATTCGATAAAATTTCTTGAACTAACGCCTTGGGTACTTGTCCTAATGGCGTACTCGTATATACTGGGGCACCGCGATTTGCGGGTCATATTTTATGTTTAAAAAAGATACAGGTAGTTGAATGCACAAGTTGAAAACCATCAGTTTAGGTGTTTTAGTCGCGCTCGGTTCAGCATCGGTTGTGGCTCAAAATTTACCAGCGGCTTATGAAGTAATTGATTTAGGCGCGCTGGACACTGTCGGCAGTGCAGACAAAGCGTCATTCGGCTACGCAATTAATAACAACGACCAATCGGTGGGTTCGTCTACCGGTAAACATACGGTGGAAAATGAGCAAACCAATGGCGTAGTGGTTATTGAAGATGTGAACGTACTTCAGGCGGTCGATTTTACTGATTTGAACCGTGAGCTTATGCCCTACGATCGAGCGTTCGGATTCGCTGAAACAGCGACCGGCATGTTCGGCACCACTGTAGATGATAACGGCATTATTGCAGGCTATGGTTATCAGTCTGAGGAGATTGTTCAAATTATTAACGAAGCCGCGAGTGAAGATGACCCGGCTGACTGTGTTGAATCTGAAACTTTAGTTAATAGAACCCGTCGAACCGGTTTTTTCGTTGATCTGGCGGACAATCTAACAACCATTCCCAATGAGTTGCGCATTGGAGAGCCTCTGGATGAGCAAAACCCGGAGTTTACCTCGTCGGTAATTCTTAGCTCCAATGACGATTATCTGGTGGGGTATGTGAGCCAGGTGACTGAAAAAGATGAGTGCCTGAACGTATCTAAAGAAGCCAGTCGTGGTATGTATTACAATTGGTCCACAGAAGAAATGACCTTGTTAACGTCGTTTGAAGAAGAGGGGACCGAAGATTACATTTCCTCATTTTCGGCCATTCGTGCCGTCAACCAGCAAGGCGTTTTTGTGGGTCAGGCCAGCGCCCAGGATAGCGAATCTGAGCGCCGAGTCACCCGCCCAATGTTGGGCAGCATAGGCTCAACAGAGATGACCGAGTTAAACGCACTTGAAGGCTCAACCGCGGCCAATATGTTGGACATCAACAACGTTGGCACTTACGCTGTTGGCGCGTCGAATTTTGAAGGGTTCAGTCAAACCTTATCGGCTTTTTATAATCGGTTAGACACCAACGAAGCGGTTAAAATTGGTTTCGTAAATGATGCGCTTAAATATTCTCAGGCGTACGGGGTGAATAACGATAACCTTGTGGTGGGGACTTCTCAGGCAACGTCCTTACCCGCTACGTTTGTCGCATTCATTTACGATATTGACGCGACTGAAGCGGCCCCCATCGATTTGAATACGATGATAGATTGCGACTCGGGCTGGAAGCTCGCCGAAGCTAGGGCGATAAATGACAACGGGTGGATTATTGGCTCAGGCGCTTACATCGATTCCGAGAGCGGAGAGAGCGAGGTGAGAGCGTTTGCCTTGCGACCTAAGAATACCCCAGCCAATCAAAGTTGTGGCGATATTCAGACCAGCGATTCTGGTGGATCTATGGGTTGGGGGCTTGGTTTGCTGGCGTTATTTGGCTGGTATCGACGTCGTTTCTAATAACTTATTTATTGGATTGAAAAAGGCGACCTTTGAGTCGCCTTTTTTGCGTTTATTCTGTGGTCTATTAAGACAACATTTCGGAAATGAACGTCATTCCCATTTTCTTGTAGAACTGTTGTTCACCCATCACAAGCGCTGAAAATTCATTGATGTGTTTCTGATCAATTTCTGCAGGTTGTGGCTTAGAAGAAGAGTCCGAATGTTGATGCAGTGATTTGTGACTGTTCTTATCAATTGTGGCGTTCATTTTTGGATTCTCCTATTTTGTGGAATCCATATTATCGGATAAATTATTGCAAAAATGAGATGCTGCGCACAAGTTGGCGTTATTTTAGTTGGTCTTCAAATAGAAGGCGAGCAGCCGCAGTCAACTTGTCTTGAATTTGTTTGTCGTAACCCCAGTCTTCGGGATAAGAACCAATAGCAACCACGTCTTCCAATGTGACTGGCTTTTCAAACGATTGTTTGGTTTTTAGTTTGGTTTCAACATTAAATAGCGTACTTGGGTTCTCGGCATTCATGCCGATGCACAAGTTGCCGTTGTTGTTGGTGTACCAAAGCATAGATAGCCCTTAAATCACTGGTTTATAGATCGACTGTGGATCATATTGTATCGCTTTGACTTGAAAGGTCTGTGAACAATGTCACAGCTAAAGTGTGAATATGGCCAATTAACAGGGTTGTATATTGGGTATGGAGATGTTTGTTGGTCAACAAAATGCATTCGAAAGGTGACAAAGAAATTGGGTCAACGCCTGACGCGTTGACCCAAAAGACGCATTACATATTAGGGTAATTTGGACCGCCGGCCCCTTCTGGGCAGACCCAGGTGATGTTTTGTTTCGGATCTTTGATGTCGCAAGTTTTGCAATGTACGCAATTTTGAGCGTTTATTTGCAAGCGTGGATTACTGCCATCGTCATCACGAATAATCTCGTATACACCTGCAGGGCAGTAGCGCTGAGCCGGTTCGTCGAACAAAGCCAAATTGTGATCTACCGGAATAGAGTCATCTGCAAGTTTCAGGTGACACGGTTGATCCTCTTCATGGTTAGTATTTGAAATAAACACCGACGACAATTTATCGAAAGACAGTTTTCCATCCGGTTTTGGGTAATCGATTTTCTTGCTCTCTGCCGCAGGCTTCAGCTGTGCGTGGTCCGGTTTGGGGTCGCGCAGTGTCCAGGGTAGCTTGCCATTGAAAATGTTGATGTCGATAAAAGCGTAGGCAGAACCAATCAGATTGCCCCATTTGTGTTGGGCAGGTCCGAAATTACGCTGAGTATGCAGTTCTTTGTAAGCCCAGGAAGCTTTGTAAGCGGCTGCAAATTCAGTCAGATCGGCGTTTGCTTTATTGTCTTTTAGCGCGTTCGCAACCACTTCTGCAGCAATCATGCCTGATTTCATGGCCGTGTGGCTGCCTTTAATTTTTGCAAAATTTAAGGTTCCGGCATCGTCACCGATGAGTAACCCGCCGGCGAAGTGCATTTTAGGCTGCGACTGTAAGCCGCCCTTAACCAGCGCTCTTGCACCATAAGAAACGCGCTCTCCGCCTTCGAGGTATTGCTTGATAGCAGGATGATGTTTGTAGCGTTGAAACTCGTCAAATGGGCTGACATGAGGGTTGGAGTAAGAAAGGTCACAGATCAGACCGACGACAACTTGATTGTCTTCAATATGGTATAAGAAGCCACCGCCAGTACTGTTGCTTTCGTCTAATGGCCAGCCTGCAGTATGGACCACCAAACCTTGTTTATGTTGATTCTCAGGAATAGTCCATAACTCTTTGATTCCTATACCATAGTGTTGAGGATCCTTTCCTTCATCTAGGTTGAATTTTTGAATCAGTTGTTTCCCCAGACTGCCACGACAACCTTCGGCGAAAAGCGTGTATTTGGCGTGTAATTCCATACCGCGCATAAAGCCATCTTTTTGACTGCCATCTGCCGCAATACCCATGTCGCCAGTGGCAACGCCTTTAACGCTACCATCGTCGTTGTAAAGCACTTCCGACGCAGCAAATCCAGGGAATATTTCAACACCCATCGCTTCGGCCTGTTCCCCAAGCCAGCGGCACAAGTTACCCAGGCTGATAATGTAATTGCCGTGATTATGCATGGTTTTCGGTGCGAAAAAACCGGGGATCTTTTGCGCTTTTTCTGCCGACTTCATCAACAAAATATCGTCGCCTTTAACCTCGGTATTCAAAGGCGCTCCTTTCTCTTTCCAGTCAGGCATCAGTTCGTTTAATGCGGTTGGTTCGAGCACCGCTCCTGAAAGAATATGTGCGCCAACTTCAGAGCCTTTTTCGACCACCACAATGGATATTGGGTTTTCGGCTTCTTCGCTCAATTGAGCCAATCGAATGGCTGCGGAAAGTCCTGCCGGACCTGCGCCAACGATTACGACATCGAACTCCATGGATTCACGTTCTATCATCTACCAATATCCTCCCACTTTGTGGTAATTTTTCTTGATCTTTATGACTATAAAAGGGCAAAACGGTTGATCTTTACATATAATCCCGTCAAAATCTTGCCTTGATTTTTTACATTGCACTGCAATAACGCATATCTTCGTTATTATAAACAACTCAGTACAGGACAATCCATGAAAATTCTGGTAGCCGTAAAACGAGTCATTGATTACAACGTAAAAGTTCGCGTCAAAGCTGACAACAGTGGCGTAGAAACCGCGAATGTTAAAATGTCGATGAATCCTTTTTGTGAAATCGCCGTCGAAGAAGCGGTACGCTTGAAAGAGAAAGGTGTTGCTTCTGAAATTGTAGTGGTTTCCATTGGGCCGCAACAATGTCAAGAGACGCTTCGTACTGCGCTAGCACTGGGTGCTGATCGCGCAATTCTGGTAAAAACTGACGACGAAGTTCAACCATTAGCGGTGTCCAAAATTTTAAAAGAAGTTGTCGCGAAAGAGTCACCTGAAATGGTGATTTTAGGTAAGCAGTCGATAGACGGCGATAACAATCAAACTGGACAAATGTTAGGCGCGATGCTGGATTGGCCACAAGGCACTTTTGCATCCGAAGTTAAAGTTGAAGACGGGAAAGTGAGTGTCACTCGCGAAATCGACGGTGGCCTAGAAACTGTTGCACTAGAACTACCTGCAATCGTGACCACCGACTTGCGTCTTAATGAACCTCGATTTGCTTCATTGCCCAACATTATGAAAGCCAAGAAAAAGCCATTGGATGAAACTTCACCAGCCGATCTCGGTGTAGATATCACACCTCGAGTGAAAACTTTAAAAGTTGAGCCGCCAGCAGAACGTAAAGCTGGCATTAAAGTAGAATCGGTGGCCGAGTTAGTCGACAAATTAAAAAATGAAGCGAAGGTGATCTAATGACGACTTTAGTAATTGCAGAACACAATAATTCAGAGCTGTTAGCTTCAACCCTGAGCACGATTGCTGCTGCCAAAGCAATTGGAAACGATATCCATGTTCTCGTTGCTGGTAAAAATTCCGGTGGTGTTGCCGATGCTGCTGCAAAGGCAGATGGCGTACAAAAAGTGATTCACGTTCAGGACGACAGTCTGGAGCATTTGTTAGCTGAGACCATTGGTAACTTAGTCGTTCAGATGGCCGAAGGTTACACACACATTCTTGCGCCGGCTTCGACCTTTGGTAAAAACTTTATGCCACGTGTTGCAGCGAAACTGGATGTGCAAATGGTTTCTGACATCGTTGCTGTTGAATCAGGCGATACCTTCAAGCGTCCGGTATTTGCCGGCAACGCGATTGCAACCGTTCAATCTGAAGATTCGGTCAAAGTTATTACGGTCCGTTCAACAGCTTTTGATGCTGTAGCGGCTGAAGGTGGTAGTGCAGAAGTTGTATCCGGCGAGTTGGGCGATGCAGGTTTTGCCAAGTCGTCTTTTGCTGGTCAGGAGCTGACAGAATCTGAGCGTCCCGAATTAACCGGCGCCAAGATCATTGTATCGGGTGGTCGAGGAATGCAAAGCGGTGACAACTTCCATATGTTGGAAGACATCGCGGACAAGCTGGGAGCCGCTGTCGGTGCATCTCGCGCAGCAGTTGATGCTGGCTTTGTTCCTAACGACTATCAGGTTGGTCAGACCGGTAAAATTGTTGCGCCTGAATTGTACATTGCTGTTGGTATTTCCGGTGCGATACAACATCTAGCCGGTATGAAAGACAGTAAAGTAATTGTTGCCATCAATAAAGACGAAGAAGCGCCTATTTTTCAGGTGGCTGATTATGGGTTGGTGGCAGACTTGTTTAAAGTACTTCCGGAGTTGAAAGAAGCGCTTTAAGCAACCAATCGACTGGTTGATTGAAAAGCCGCTCTTTGGAGCGGCTTTTTTGTTGGTTACGTATTGTTTAATAACGTTTTAATATTCTTATTCATAACCGGGGTTTTTCGCCACCTGGCGAGTTCCTTATCCAGGGCCATAAAGAAACCAAAGGTCCCTGACGTTTGCCGCTGGGCACTTGCTCCGTGTTGACGGAAATTGGTTGCTAGATCGTTCGTGCTCTTTAAAAACGATGAGCTGGCGTAGCTCCGAAAGAGCGGCAGCGTCTTCGGGGGAATCTTCGATTCGATATTATCCATTGTCAAACGCGTTCCGTATAGCCGCCAGCGAGACTATCTTAAAACGAAGAATCAGCCGTCACTTTCAACCACGACCCTCAACGATTACCTCTCACCAAGTCTTTCCTTGGCACGAACCATAAAACGTCAAGCAATTCCAAGCTGCAATAAAGCAGGTGACTTCAGACGATTCGAAGAAAGCGTCCAGCGGCCGAGCGCCTCAGTTCTTTTGGTAACGTTTACAACGCCTGGTAAACGTTACTCGTGACCAACAGGGATGTCGGAAATGGTGTTTTTGAATGCGGCCATTAACGGCCCCGCAAACAATTCGGATCGAAATACCTGGTTAAAAATACCAAACGATCGGTTAATCAATAAATAAATCAGGATGAATGTTTACTGACGGATCTACCGCGTATTGTTCAAAGCCGGTGATGCCACGCTCTCGTAAAATATCTTCATCCAACATACAGCGGCCGGTAATCTCAGCGTCTTTAGTTGTAAGCACTTCATAAGCAGCGTCGGCCATGATGGCAGGGTGCCGACAATGTCTTAATGCTTCTTTGTCGGCGACAGCGAATTCAATGGCAGCTGTCGCAATCATGGTTTGAGGCCATAGCGAATTAACCGCAATTTTAGCGCTGCGCAGTTCTTCGGCGAGTCCGATGGTCAACATCGACATGCCGTATTTTGACAAGGTATAGGGAGCGTAATCATTAAACCATTTTGGATTCATATTTATCGGTGGTGATAAATTCAAAATATGCGGATTATCTGACTTTTTAAGGTAGGGAATGGCGTAATGCGACGTACAATAAACTGCTCGATGGTTCACCGACTGCATTAAGTCGTAACGTTTCGGACTGGTTTGCTCGACGTTGGTTAAACTGATGGCGCCAGCATTGTTAATCACAGCGTCGATACCACCGAAAGTTTCGGCAGTTATTTGCATTAATTTTTTTACTTGTAGCTCTTTTCGAACGTCCAGTTGATAGGCAAGTGCTTTTCCACCGCTATTCTCGATTTCTTTAGCAACGCTATGAATCGTACCTTTAAGCTTTGGGTGCGGTTCTGATGACTTGGCTGCGATAACAACATTTGCTCCATCTTGAGCACAGCGTAATGCAATGGCGCGACCAATGCCCCGACTCGCGCCAGTAATAATGATGGTTTTATTGGTTAAGGACATTACCGCTCCTTTCGGTTAATAGTGAGGCGGAGGTGGTTCTTGCTCTACCGGCATGACCGAGTTATCCTCTTGCAGCGAGGTTATCTGAGCTTGCATTTTTTGTAGGTAATTAACCAGCGTTTCAATCTGTTTCTGTTGTTGAATTACGGTGTCGTTCAATTGATCAACGGTATCTTCCTGAAACGCTAGTTTGCATTCTAAATCGGTTATCTTGCTTTCTAACTCAGTGACGCTCATTTTATAAAATAGCCTCTATCTCTTTGGCGATTTTTTCGGGCTTGTCTTTCGGTGCAAAACGCTTTAGCACTTTTCCGTCTTTATTAATAAGAAACTTGGTAAAGTTCCACTTTATTGATTTGCTACCGAGAATGCCGGGCGCTTGCTCTTTTAAGTGATTGAACAAAGGGTGTGCGTTTTCACCATTAACATCAACTTTCTCGAATAACGGAAAGCTGACCGAAAATCGTGTGGCACAAAAACTTGCGATTTCAGCATTGTCTCCGGGTTCCTGCTTGCCAAACTGGTTGCAAGGAAATCCTAAAACAGAAAAGCCCTTATCCGAATATTGTTTTTGAAGTTGTTCAAGGCCGTCGTATTGTGGTGTAAACCCACATTCACTCGCGGTGTTAACCACAAGTAACGCTTTATCTTTATACTCTTCAAGAGTTGTCGAAGTACCATCAATCCGATTTACAGCAATGTTGTAAAGTGACTCGGTCATAATCGTTACCGTCCTGATTGTTTGAAGATTTTATGTAACTTTGTTTATACCACATCTTACAACACCGCATGGTATTTGATAATCTTCGGTCAGCTGTTTATCGGAGAATAAGATGAAAAAATTATTGATCGTTGCTTTAAGTTCGTTGGCTATTGGATGTCATGCGGCAGGTGCTTTGACCGAGAGTGAGATGCGTCACGCGGCTGAGCTGCGTGACAAAGCAAAAAAAAGCGATTTGGCTTATCAAATCCTGGAGTCGCTCACCACTGAAGTTGGACCCAGAATGGCAGGAACGCCAGGTGATGCGCGTGCGGTAAAATGGGCTGAAGACAAATTTAAACAACTGGGGTTCGACAAGGTATACAAAGAGCCCGTTACCTTTACCACCTGGCACCGGGGTGATGAATACGCGGAGGTGATAGCACCGTTTCCGCAAAAACTGATGATTACCGCACTCGGAAACAGCATAGGTACTGGGGCCGAAGGGATTCGGGGCGAAATAGCGCATTTCAAAACCTTTGAAGATCTGCAAAATGCCGAACGCGGACAGGTCGAAGGTAAAATCGTGTTTATCAGTTATAAAATGGCCAAGTCTCGCGATGGTCACACCTATGGCAAAGCCGTTACTGCACGTAGCAGGGGAGCATCGGTAGCTGGCGAAAAGGGTGCAAAAGCGATTGTTATTCGTTCTATTGGTACCGATCATGATCGTCTACCGCATACCGGAAACATGCGGTACAAAGAAGGTGTCACACAAATACCCGCCGCGGCATTATCCAATCCCGATGCCGATCTCATGTTGAACATGCTGAAACGAGGCAACGTTGAGATTGGATTAACGCTCACTTCAGGCCCCGGAAAACCTTATACTTCATACAATGTGATCGGTGAAATTACCGGTTCGGAAAAGCCAGAAGAGGTCGTGGTCATTGGTGGTCATCTCGATTCCTGGGATCTTGGAACAGGAGCTGTCGATGATGGCGCGGGCGTTGCTTTGACCATGGCTGCGGCTAAAATTATTGCGGAAGGCGGTAAACGTCCTAAGCGTACTATTCGCGTGGTTTTGTGGGCGAATGAAGAGCAGGGGCTGCACGGCGCCAGGGCCTACGCCAAGGCGCATCAAGACGACATGAAAAATCACATTACCGGAGCTGAGTCCGATTTCGGCGCAGGTCCCATCTGGTCGTTCGACTGGACCACTGATTCGAAGAATGAGCCAGTGATCGATCAGCTGGCAGCGTTACTTAAACCGCTGGGGATCGACAAAGGCCAGCCGAAAGCGCGAAGTGGTCCTGATTTGTGGCCATTACGAGGGTTAGGTATGAGCACTTTTGCTCTGAATCAAGATGGCACCGATTATTTTGATTTGCACCACACGGCAAACGATACTCTGGATAAGGTCAATCCCGAACATTTAAAGCAGAATCTGGCCGCTTGGGTGGCTTTTACTTACGCAGTTTCAACAGTTGATGGCAATTTTGGATTTGGCCACAGTTACTAGAATTTATTTGAGGAAACAACCATGAGCAACTCCGGAATTTCGACCACCATCAACGCAGGCGTAATTACTTTGACGTTCGATCGTCCTGATAAAAAAAATGCTATAACTGCCGATATGTATCAAGCGTTGGCCGACGGATTGGTAAAAGCGAGTGAAGATGATGCCATCCGTTTGGTAGTGATAAAGGGTTCCGATAGCGCATTTTGTGCCGGTAATGACTTAAAAGACTTCGTCGAAAACCCACCACACTCAAACGATAATCCGGTATGGCAATTTTTATTTGCTATCGAGGCATGTAATAAGCCGATTATCGCTGGAGTTAACGGTCCGGCGGTCGGTGTCGGAACCACCTTACTATTGCACTGTGATTTGGTGGTTGCCTCTGAGTCTGCGGTGTTTGCTTTGCCATTTACGTCGCTCGGCCTGTGCCCCGAAGCTGGTTCGAGTTTGTTATTACCGCAGCAGTGCGGGGCCAAGAAAGCCACCGAATGGCTGTTACTGGGTGAGCGTTTTGGTGCCAAAGAGGCCGCTTCTGCAGGATTAATTAATAAAGCCGTTGAAACAGCTGACGATGTCGAGACGACGTTAGAAGCCTGGAGTAATAAATTGCTCAAGTTACCCATGGAGTCGGTTTTAGAAACTCGGCGGTTAATGCGAAAGGCCGGCGATTCAGTCAGAGAGCGCATTGAGCAAGAAGGTGAGGTTTTTAAGCGATTGTTAGAAAGCGATGCTGCGCAAGCGGCGTTTGATGCGTTTTTGAATCGACAAAAGTGATTTGGCAGAGGCTTCTTTTGAAAGATAGGGGAGCCGCTTGGTTTGTCTGCTTTTACTGTTCAAACTCCTAACCTGAGCGTTTCGCCACTCGGC
>JBPEWV010000063.1:0-46029 GCA_052032335.1 Pleionea sp.
GGATAATGCCGGCACCAATCACTGACAATATGGCGCCCCACAACCAGCTGTAGGTCATCCGTCGTTCGAATACCAGATCGTTGATGAGGGTGACGTAAATCGGTGTAAAAATGGTAAACAGCAATACTTCTGGTACTGTCAAAAAGAGAAAGCTGTGATAAAAAAACAGGTACATCACCCCAATTTGTATCGAGCCGATGGCCATCAGTTTGTAGGCACTGTGCCACTGAATTCGACGGGTGCGTAAAAACGGAAGAAAAACAAGAGTTGCCAGTAACATGCGACTGAAAACGGCAATGTAACCATCGACTTCTCCGGCCAGATAAACGCCGATCAGCGAAAAGCTGAATGCCCAGATAAAGGTAACAAGGACCAACCAATGCATTATTGACTAAAGACTCAGGTGCGCTTTTAAACGTGCCAGGTTCTCGTCGGCGAAGGCATAGATTTTGGAACTGGGTGAATGATGGTTCTCCAGAGTCTCCAGGTAAAATTCGATACTGCAGAGAATGTCGGCGAGTAATTCGAGAGCCTGAAGGGTAGCAGGTTGTTTTAGGAAATAGCTGTCACTTAATTGAATTAACTCGCTGACTAAGTCGACCATTTCTTTACTGTCGAGTAGCACCATTTCGTCGGCTGCCCGTTCCAGCGACGCCGGCATGGAGTGCAACAACTCCGGATCGTGATCTTGTTGGCTGTAGTTCTCGATCTGATTGATCACCTGCTGAATTTGCTTACGGCCGTTTTTGCAGGCTTCCACCTGCTGTTTCGACAAAGTGACTCGATTCAGATTGGTTTTTGTGCCCGGTCGAGCCGCGCTTTTATCGTTTAACAAGCTTTCGATTTTAGCCAAGACTTCACTAATAAACTGTCGATCGTTATCAGCGAGACCGCTGGCTTTATTAATGGTGAGCTCGACCCGTTCAACCGCTTCTTTTAGTGATATCTCGAGGTTCTGATATTCCAGTACCGAAAACAAGCTGTGCAGTTGTTTAAGTTGATGAAACAGCTGAGAAATTTCATTCGATTCGGCTTCGTATTCTTCGGCGATCAAATCGGTTTGAATTTTTAAGATATCGTCAAGAATGGTGGTGAACAAGGATTGATAATCGTCTTCTTTCAAGCCTTTCAGCAGCATGAACTCTTGCGTCAGGTTGCGTTCGGTGAGCCCAATATTGGGCAGTTCAAAGTGTGTCTTTAACTGTTGGGTAATTGGGTCGTCCGAGTCTGACAGGCTGACCAGATACAACAATTCAAAGGTCAACTGCTCGGCCTTTTCCCGGGTTTTGTAATTGATATTGCGATTCACTTGACCCAACTCTCGAATTTGTAAGTCGAGCGTGGCAAACAGCTTTATTCTGTCAGGCGATAGAATTAATCCGCCGCTGATAAACCCTTCGAGGGCACCAGCGCCAACCCACCAAAGATTCGGCGCATTAGGACTGCCGCATTGTTTGTCGAGCCGCTTGACCGCGCGCAACATCATGGACAGCCCACCGGGTGTATTGGTTTTCCGGATGATTTCGATAAGACCCATTTGAAACATCTGACGCAATCGACGCGATGTTTTAACCGATTCGTAATCGTCCAGTCGGTGGCTTTTGTCGACGTCTTCGCGTACCTTTTTATGGTTAGCGACAAACAGACTGGATTCTGAAAACTGTGGCATGTGCGCTGTCTTACGCAAATCGTTAATGGTGGTAAATAGCAACTGTGGTAAGTCGAATGGCTTGTTACAGATAAAGTCGATGTAGCGTTCTAAAATGGTCAGGCTGTATATAACCGACTCAAGCCGGGTTTCGTCTTCTTCGTGAAAAGGCTCACTCAGACCTTTGATGATATTGCAGATGTCCCGGGTCAGAGTCGATGCTGCCGGTAATTCAATAAAGGTGAAGACACGATTTAACTGGTAGACGCTGGTCCAGGCGTTTTTGCGCGCCGGCGAAGGTGATGTTTCATTGTGAAAGGTCTCCAACGACTTAATAGCCTCGTTGATTGTTTCTCGTAAGTGGTCGGCAATCAGTGAAACCGATGATATCTGGTCCTGGTACGGCATTGGCTGGCGATCTTCCCTCGTTAAATCAATCAGCTGATACTACTTAATTTTGCCTTAAATTCAAACATATCCGCTTGAATATATCGAAATTGCTCTTGAGTTTGCGCCTTATGTGTGAATTTTACCGAAAGATTAGAAAATTAATGACCCATTCGATCCTTTTTTCTTAATACCACGTCTATCGTACTGATTATGTTGTGGATTTGATGCCGGTGTTCTAAATTTATTCAATGACAGAGTTATTTTGGCTTTTCCATGATCGTCAGTGCAGCAACAGGACATTGAGGGTTCCAGGGAGTATCTATGCCATCGGTTGAGCAGAAAGTTGCACTATTAAAGCAATTTACCGCATTCGAATATTTGAACGTAAAACAACAAGCGATCGTTGCTGGTCAGGTGGAAGTTGTTAAAGTAAATAAGGGCAGCGAGCTTTTTGCGCTAGGGGCTAATGATAAACACGATTATTTTCTCGTATCGGGCAAGCTACATCTGGACGCAGCCGATGGAAAAGGCTACGACCTTCTCGCCGGAACGGAAGATGCCAAACGCCCCATTTCGACTTTACGCCCGAGAAAATACGCGGCAAAAACGCTGCAGTTGTGCGTCTTACTGAAAATACAGCATGAACTCTTGACCTATATTATCAATCAACACAATGAAGCCGAGTTTAACGGTGGGGTGGTGGAGTTTCAGCATTCTCAATTGACACCAGAGATGGTGACATCAGAAATTAAACAGGCCATCATTCATGGTGAGTTAAAATTGCCCAGCCTGCCCGATGTGGCGGTTCGCATTAAGAAGTTTGCCAATTCCCGAGGTGATTCGGTAGAGCCTCTGGTTCAAGCTATTATGCTCGATCCGGCAATGTCGATTAAACTGATCCAATGCGCCAACTCGCCTTTATTTCGCGGTGTCAATCCGGTTCGTTCCTGTACCGATGCAGTTATTCGGCTGGGTCGTGAAACCACCATTCAGTTGGTAACCATTTTTTCCATGCGCGAGGTCTTTCATTCTGAGAATAAAGTTCTGGCGAAGAAGTTTGTGGATATTTGGCGACGCAGTGTTGATGTGGCTGTTTTGTGTGGTGTGTTAGCGAAAAAAAGTCAGCTGGCGTTTGAGCCTGAAATCGCCATGATGTCGGGGTTATTGCACAAGTTGGGAGAGCTGTCGATTTATTCATTCGCCAATGAGTACAAGGGGTTTCTTAGCGTGGATGAAGTGATCGAGCATTTGGTTGCCGATTACAAAGCGCAGGTCGCTTGCGACATAATCGAGCAGTGGCAGCTGGGTGATGTGTATTATCAATGCATGAAATACCTGGAGCACTGGGACAAAGAGCAAGTTATGTTTCCTGACTACGCCGATTTGCTGAATATTGCTATTCTTCACGAGTATATACACTCTCACGAATACCACAATTTACCGCACTTCGACCAGCTGCCTGCTTTCGCGCGAATCAAGGTCGGACCATCGACGCCCGAGTTCAGTATTAAAGCGCTGGAAGACTCACAGCGTGAATTGAAAGAGTTGAAATCATTGCTCATGTCCTGATTGCAAAAATACACCTTAAGCATTCCAGCCATTGCTTTCGAATCCCTCTGGTAAATGATAAAGTACGACCCTAAAATTAGCTGAGGCTAATGACTCCCATCAGGTGTAACCAATACTCGAGTTTGTATGGATTTATTAAACCAGTTTGCTGCGTTAGTCGTTGAATACAAGGTCATCAGTTCTCTGGTCTTTGTGTGTCTGATCATTTTGATCAGAGAGTTGGTGGTCAACTGGGTCAGAAAACGTGCCAAGAAAAAGCGCAAAGACCGACGCTCTACGGTCAGCACCATTCGAAACCTGACCAACTTTATTATTTTTATCGTTGTTTTTATGTTCTGGTCGGGCGAGATACAAAGTTTCGCACTGTCGATCGCTGCGTTTACCGTAGCGATTATTTTAGCGACACGAGAGTACGTGCAGTGTTTGCTTGGTTTTGTGTATATATCGAGTACCCGTTCCTTTTCAGTGGGTGACTGGATCCAGATAGATAACTCGATTGGCGAAGTGGCAAATCGTGATTGGCTGAAAGTCAATTTACTGGAAGTTGATGATAAAACTTACGGTTACACTGGTAAGTCGTTATCGATTCCAAATAATCGCTTTATTACGCAGTCGATCAAAAACCTGAACTATCTTCGCCGCTATGCGTCGCATACTTTTGAAATCACTGTTCCTGCCGAGTTTGATATTTTTCCGTTTCGTGATGCCATTATGGAAAAAGCCGAGCAATATTGTGAATCGTTTCATGATGTTGCACAACGATACAGTGTTCTTATTGAAAAACGGCTGGAAGTAACCATCAGTGGCCCTGAACCGCACGTGCAAATCATGACCAATGAATTTGGCAATGTGATCATGGCAATCACCATATTCTGTCCTACCGAGCTGGCCGTTGAAATCGAGCAAAAATTAACGCGTGACTTTATGGGCATGTGGTTTAAGAAAAACGAAAATTGATCACCGGTAATAGCTGAATACTTTTTTTATCAATGCGCTAGATTGTTGCAGTGGGTTGCTGCGAATATTTTTCTCGACGAGCGCGACTTCATTGAACAAGGCATCGATCGCTTTATCGGTAACATAGGCATCAAGATCGGTGCTTTCCGGAGGCGTCGATCCAATTAATGACGCGTAGCCAGCTAGTTTACTGGTCAATCGTTTGTACTTTTTAGTTACACCAACCCGATTGGTAGCGGTTTGCACTATGGGCATGAATCGACTTTTGAGCTTTTGCTGGGCATGCGATTTAAAAAAATCCGTTGCTGCCGTATCAGAGCCGCGCATTATTGTCAGAACATCAGTCACGGTCATTTGTTTTAAAGTGTGTTTGAACACGGTTATTGCTTCGGGTATCGCTTGCTCAGCAGCACGATTCAGGCTGCTTTCAAAACTGTCGACGTAACTGCCAAGCCCAAATCGTCTTGCATCATCAGCGTAAGATTGAATCGCACGGGGTAATGGAATGCGATACTGTGAGTTGCTAAATGCTTTGGGTTTGCCGAGTCGTTTGACGGCGGACTCGAGTCCATTATCTAAGGCCAGCTTGATGGCTTGAGAGGTCTCAACTTGTGATGGCGCTTGATAAGTTTGCGAGATTTCGTTCATGGTCTCGAGTGCGGGCTGCAATTCTTTACAGCCACCCAACAACATCATTGATGCCATTACCGCCAGAAATTTCAAGCTTAAAATAAAGGTTAATCGAAACATTGTATCGTCTCTAATGAAGGTGCTGTTCAAACACATTAATGTTTATAGTAGCAGACTTTATCTCGGCCACTATTTTTCGCTTCATACAATGCCTTATCAGCTTTTTCAATAATTGACTCAAGATTATCGTTGTTAAAATGCGCTACTCCGACGCTAATGGTCAGTGGATCATTAAGTCCGATGCTTTGCCAGTCAATGGCTTTAACGCGTTTGCGAATTCGCTCTGCAAATATTCCGGCTTCATCCACATTGATTTCGGGCAGCATGATGAAAAACTCTTCGCCGCCGACACGGCCTAAAATATCAGCCTTTCTGATCTGTTGCTTCATTTCGCTGGCGAGTCGGGTGAGTACTTTGTCGCCCACGGGATGACCATAGGTGTCGTTCACGCGTTTGAAGTGATCAATGTCGAACATCAGGACACAGAGTTCGCTTTGGTAACGAATGGCTTTCTCTATTGTCATCGACGCAAGTTGATAAGTGTGTTGTCGATTATAGATTTGGGTCAGACCATCGATGGTCGCTTCGTGATAAAGTTGTTCTTCACGGCTTTTGCGCGACGATAAGTCTCGCTCGATGAAAAGGAAGTGGGTGACTTCTCCTCTGTCGTCGTACAGTGGTACCATCTTAAGGTCGATCCAGAACTTTTTGCCGTCTTTGCTGTAGTTGGCAATTTCCGTATGCACCGGCCATCCATTGGCCAGCGCGTTTCTGATTTTGTCACGCGTCTCGAAGTCGGTGTCTTCCCCCTGTAACAATCGCGCACTTTTGCCGATGATTTCTTCAAAGCCGTATCCGAATAACTGGGTAAAAGCGTCGTTCACATAAACAATGGTATTGTTGCCGGGATCGCTCGGGTTGACCTCAGAAATGACTATGATGTCGAGTGCGTTGTCTAATGCCTGCTTGAATATGTATTGAGGTAAGTCGCTCGTCACAGTGAGTCCTTATTGCATTTTAATGTGTAAAGCGTCGGTAATTCGTGCTGAAAAATCAAGTACACTAAGATGATATCGAGCATTGGTTCGCATGGATAAGCAATTTGATTTTCTTGGTTAGCTTTTACCGCTCCAATTAACTTCTAAAAAATTCTTTTTTTAGGCAAAAAGTTTCTTATCAACAAGCAATTTTCGAAAAACAAGCGTTTCTTGGCGAAATCCTTTGATCTCGGGTCAGTATAGGCTTAACTTTAAGTAATGCAATATGAGATAACGAGTCGCCGATTTCGCTCATTTTTCGTAATTTTGATCATGAGCCTCATGATGTCTTCACTTCAGGCAGAGCCTCGTATTGTGCGTATTGGTGCTGCCCCTATGCCGCCTCTGGCGTTTGTTGATGAGCAGGGCGAGGTGAATGGCGTGATTGTTCAGGTGGTCGAGTCAATTGCCGAGCGCAATAACTGGCAAGTGGAATGGGTTATGGACAGTTGGGCAAACCAACTGGCGCGACTGGAGCGTGGCGAGATCGATCTAATGGGCGCCATTGGTTATTCCGAGGAACGCGCGCAGCGATTTGATTTTTCCGACGAAAGTGTGCTCAGCGTTTGGGGGCAGCTATACGTTCAGCCGGGATTGTCAGTGAATAATTTTCTGCAGCTCGATGGACGACGTATTGCGGTATTAAAAGACGGAATTTCCGGCCAGCGGTTTGCACAACTGTGCAGTCGTTTTGCGGTAAATTGTATTTTGCTGCCCAAAAACTCGTATCGGGAAGTGTTTGAGTCGATTAATAGCAAAGAGGTTGCCGGTGGCGTCGTGAACAGCCATTACGGATTCGTCGTTGAAAGTAATTATGATGTCGTACGCTCCGATATTATGTTTGATCCCTTTCCCGTTTTATTTGCAACGAAAAAAAATCTCAACGCCGATTTACTTGCTACCATTGATGAATCACTAAATCTCTGGAAAGCAGACAGTAGCTCGGTCTATTACGATATTACCAACCAGTGGATTGCGCAAACTCAGAAAAATGTGTTTCCTGCCTGGGTCAAATACACTTTACTTGGGCTTACTGGGGCCAGCCTATTCGGGTTTTTAATGGTGTTGATTTTAAGACGCGAAGTACGGCGCCGAACTCAGGCGCTGTCTCTCAGCGAAGCTCAGTTGAAGCAAATCATTAATTTGGTGCCCCACGCTATTTTCGCAACCGATGCGACCGGTAAAATTATTCTGGCCAATAAAGCGACTAACGAAGTTTTTGACCGTACCTCTGCGGAGCTCAAAAAAGTAACGCGTGCCGAACTGATGCGGCAAGAACCAAACCTGGTACCGCTATTGGGCGATGATGAAAAAATTATGGGACGGCAGACGGGCGATGTGGCGCAAGAAATCGAAGTCGAGCTGAATGAAATCGATAGTAAGACTTACCAAATAACCAAGGTCCCCTTTGTGCGTCGAGCCAGTCATATACCTGCCGTGGTCAGTGTTGCGGTTGATATCACCGAAAGTAAACGTTCCAGCGAACGCATCGAGCATCTGGCAAAGCACGATGGTTTAACCGACCTGCCCAATCGAACATTATTGATGGACCGATTGAACCAATCGCTGGCACTGTCCAAGCGTCACGGCCGAGTGGGCGCGGTATTATTCATTGATCTCGATTTATTCAAAAATGTGAACGATACGCTAGGTCACTCTGTCGGTGATGTTTTATTGCAGGTGACGGCGGCAAGAATCAAGAAGCATTGTCGTGAAAGTGATACGGTGGCCCGCTTTGGGGGTGATGAATTCGTGGTCTTGCTGAACGAATTGGGCGACAGCTTAGAAGAGGCAAAAGTTAACGCACTGAACATCGCGAAAAAAATCCGGCGTGAGGTGATACAGGAAGCGTTCGTCGACAAACATGAGCTGTCGGTTTCGGTCAGTCAGGGCATCGTATTTTTTCCGTATGACGCCAAAAAAGGCGATTCGGTCATCAAACGAGCCGACATGGCGATGTATCACGCAAAAAATATGGGACGAAATAAAATTGTGATCTTCCATTACAGTATGGAAGAAATTATTCGCCGCAAGGAGAGGTTAAAACTCGATTTAAAACAGGCGATTAAACGTAACGATATTTTTCTGGTCTATCAGCCGCAATTTGACACCCGTAACAATCGATTTTTAGGGGTCGAAGCTTTGGCCCGTTGGAGTCACGAGCAAGAACATATTATATTTCCGCTTGAGTTTATTCCAATTGCGGAAGAGTCGGGCAGTATCCTTGAGCTGGGACAAATGTTATTGCGCCAAGCCTGTGAGCAAGTGATGCAGTGGCGCGAACAGTTCGGTGTATCGCTCTATGTGACAGTTAATTTATCGGCCAGGCAAATTGCCAGCAAGGGATTGGTAAAGTACATTGAAGATCTTATTCGCACTTTGAACTTTCCCGTCGAGCTGCTGGAACTCGAAGTGACCGAAAGCATGTTGATGGACGATATGGACAATGCGGTAGCCGTTTTAGGTGAATTAAAGTCGAAAGGCATTAAAATTTCACTGGACGATTTTGGTACTGGTTATTCCTCGTTGTCGTATTTGAAAAAGTTGCCGTTGGATAAGCTGAAAATTGATAAGTCATTTGTAAATGACATTCCCGGTGACAGCGACAGTGAAACCATCGCGAGGACCATCATTAGTATGGCCAATCAGCTCGGACTCGAGGTCGTTGCAGAAGGGGTTGAAAACAAACCTCAAGTGGAATTTTTCAAAGCCAATGGCTGTTATTTATTTCAGGGCTATTATTTCTCGCCACCCTGCCGTTCGGATGAGCTGGCAAATAAATTAAGTAACATTATCCCATTCGATAAGAAAATTAATTCAAAAGATTAATGGCGTGACTGGAAATTACCGAGTGGGTCACGCACAATAGTCGCAAATTTTCAATCCGATGTTTATTTATGGCCAATCTTAATTTCCCGAATCGAATTGTGTGTTTAACCGAAGAAACCACCGAAGCGCTGTATTTAATGGGCGAACAAGATCGAATAGTGGGAATATCAGGCTACACGGTTCGTCCGGCGATTGCTCGGAAAGAGAAACCCAAAGTGTCGGCATTTACCAGTGCGAAAATTGATAAAATTTTACAGTTAAAGCCGGATCTTGTGTTGGGATTCTCAGACATGCAGGCGGACATCTGTGCGGAGCTGGTTCGTGCCGGTGTTGAGGTGCATGTGTTCAACCAGCGAAGTGTGGAAGAAATATTTCGCATGTTAAAAACACTGGGTTCTCTGATCGGGGAATCAGAGAAAGCCGAACGCTTAATGGCCCAGTTCGATGAACATCTGGAGTCGATCAAACATAAAGCGCAGCAGCTTAATCATCGCCCAACAGTTTACTTTGAAGAGTGGTACGATCCTTATATTTGCGGGATTCGGTGGGTGTCTGAATTAATTGCGATGGCTGGTGGTGTTGATTGTTTTTCTGAGCAGGCAAAAAACAGTCTTGGCAAAGATCGCATCATCGCGCTAAACGATGCAATCATCGAAGCCAATCCGGACATCATTATTGGTTCCTGGTGCGGAAGAAAGTTTAAGGCCGACAAAGTTGCCTCGCGACCGGGTTGGCACGCCATCAATGCAGTGAAACAAGGACAATTGTTCGAAATTAAGTCGGCTGATATTTTACAGCCCGGTCCTGCGTGTCTGACTGACGGCGTTCGTCAGTTGCATCAGATAATAGCCGATTGGTCGGAGGCTCAATAACCCGCCGAAAGAGGTCTGGTTCGGCAATTTAATTGGTCTTATTCACACCTTAGTAGTGCCTAATTGTTAACCGGCGCACAGTTCATCTACTTTTTTTCTTGGACAATGCGATGAGGTAGAGCCAATAACGATAAGGAGTGTCATGTCCACGATAAAAGCTCTGATTGTCGATGATTCCCGATCCGCCTGTTTGATGTTGAGTAAAATGCTGTCGCGTTTTGACGTGGTCAGCGATTCTGTTTACTCGGCGGCCGAGGCCTTCGAATACCTTCAGAAAAAACGCCCCGATGTTATTTTTATGGACCACTCGATGCCCGATATGGACGGACTCGAAGCGGTTAAGAGAATAAAAGACACACCCGAATGGCAAGCTATACCGGTGTTTATGTTCACCGCCAAAGCCGGCAACGAGTATCTGAAGTCGGCCAGTGACGCTGGCGCCATCGAGGTGATCCCAAAAGCATTGAATTCTCAGCTGCTAGGTCTGGCTTTGGCCCGTAGCAAGCTTATTAAACCACTGCCCAAGAGCAAGCTGAAAGAACCCGTCGAGTTAACCGCTGAACAAAAAATGCAGGTCTGGTTGGAGTCGGTGATTGATAACAAGTTGGCCCCAGCTCTAACCTACCGGGTTGATCAGTCGACTCGTGAAATGCGCGAAGAAACGGAACAGACCAGCAATCGACTTTACCGCGAAAGCTTAAAGTTTCATATGCGACAGCAACAGTCGTTGGTTAAGCAGATCCAGGCCGAGCGGGACTTTCTTTCGGCAACTTATCAATCGAGTCATTCTGGGTTATTTAAGAAATTTGCGGCGACTTTGTCACTGTTCGTGTTTGTTTGTGGGATGTTGTTTTTTAATTTATGGCAGCAAAATCAAGCTTTGACCGAAACATTTCGACAACAAATCACCGAAATTAATTTATTGAAACAACAGCTGAGCGAGCAGTTGAGAGTAGCTCAAACCAAAGAATTGGAACCGCAGCCGAAATCATCCGTCTTGCAATACCAAAGCAGTCGTCAGTGGGTGGTCGACTTACAGGGCAATACGGTTGCTGAAATTGTTGATTTATCTTTAGACGGTTCGCGGGCGCTGGCGAAAACGCGGGAGAACTATATTTTCCATATTTCGGAAGGCAAAGAAGTCGAAACTTACGATGGAGAGCGTTATTTCTCATCACAAAATTGCTTTGGCGACAGCTGGATCCCGGCACAGGCCGGAGAGATATACGCAGATGAGGGGAATCAGTTGTGGTTTACACCGAAAAGCATCAAGCCAGAAACCATTGCTGTATTTTCAGTTTTGGATAATGCCGGAGAGTGTCAGGATACACAGGGGCAAATGGAGCTGGTTCAGCTTCGTGCAAACGATGCTCAGTTAACGGGAATCGACAGCCCGTTTGTCCGCGTCGTTGAAAAGCAGCAGACCATGCGATAAACCCGTTGTGTCGTTGAAAAAACAGGTTAAATAAAAAAGGAAACCGGAGTTTCCTTTTTTATTTTTATGGCATCCGCGTTTAACGCATTTGCTGATCGACAAACTCTCTGAATCCATTGGCAACTTTCTGGGCTTCTGGCCCGTCACACAGCTGTTGCCCGGCATCGCTGTCGGCGCAGGAAACTTCTAATATAATCTGGGTATCGCTTTTCGATGGCAAACGGGAGAAGGAAATGCCAATCTCGGTGTCTTTGGTGGGTGCCGAGGTTAAAATAATGGTGTCAGTTACCACTTCGAGTCGGCCACTGGCGTTCGATTGAGCGTACACCTGCGCCAACTGCCAGATGTCCTGACAGTTTTTATTGTCACTGCAGGTCATCATCAAAATATTATTGCCACGATTGCCTTGATCGTTGTTCTTGTAGCGATGTGCCATTCGTTTGGCTTGTAATTCTTTGAACCGGATCATGTCTTGTTCAAAGTCTTGTAGGATCTTTTGTCGCTCTTCTTCAATTAACGCCTTGGCCCGTTCTCGTTGGGCTATCTGTTTTTGCTGATTGGCGATGTTCTCTTTTAATTTGTTGGGGATGGGTTTACCCAGTCGCTCGTAGTCCGCAGCACGACGTTGCATGTCTTCCAACGATGCAGTCAATAGTTGCTTTTCGTTTTTGTTCAGTTCGCTGCGTTGTTCGATACCGAGCAGGGCGGCATCGCGGGCTCGCATGATATCGTCAACTGAGCCGAACAGACGTAATAATTCTGCATCGCGCCGGATCTGACGTTTGCGTTCGATCTCGGCACGTTTGCGCGCCTTTTCCCGTTCTTTTTCTTGCTCAATTTCACCCAGGGTTTTTGCAGGCGGCACCGATTGCACCAGTTGCCCTTCTTCATTGATAACATCGTAACCTTTGGCAATGGCTTCTGGCGTCAGTTGATCGATGAGTACGACTTGCCCTTCTTCGTTTTTAAAACGATAGAACTTTTTGGCATCTACGGTTGTGCTGAACAGCACCAAGCCTGCAACTAGCGCAAGCACACATTTGGTCGGAAAAATATCGTTCATAGCCATCATATAGTAACTTTAGCAGAGTTTAGTTGGTTACACCGTATTGAGTCCGATAATCGGCGATTTTGTCACTGAAAACAGAGAGTTGGTTATCATTTTCAATGAAGTCTGCCAGATCGCCCAGATCAACAATGGCAAACACCGGAATGTTGTAGTTTTGCTCAACTTCCTGAATGGCCGACAATGCTCCTTTGCCTTTTTCCTGACGATCCAGAGCGACCAGCACACCAGCGGGTTCTGCGCCGTTTTGGAGAATGATGTCGATGGACTCCCGTATGGCGGTGCCTGCGGTGATAACATCGTCGACGATCATAACTTTGCCTTTTAACTCGGCACCGACTAGCGTGCCACCTTCACCATGGGTTTTGGCTTCTTTGCGGTTGTAACAGACTGGGAAGTCTTTTTGATGGCTGGCGTAGAGCGCATTGGCCGTCACCGTCGCCAGCGGAATACCTTTGTACGCTGGGCCGAATATCATGTCGAAGCTGGCATTGTTGTCGATCAGCGTCTGGGCGTAAAACTCGCCCAGATGGTACAGGTCTTTTCCGGTTGAAAAGATGCCTGCATTAAAAAAATAAGGACTGTTTCGGCCCGATTTAAGGGTGAATGAGCCAAATTTTAACGCTTCGCGTTCGATCGCAAGTTTTAAGAATTCTTGTTTGGTATTCGACATATTGGGCTAACTCTTTGATTGCAAACAACTAACAAGCCTGGTGAACGAGTCGGTAATGATACTTCAAAACACCGGCCGATAACACTAAACCTGTTGACTTCGTTTTAACAGCAGGTGGTTGGCAATGGCAATAAATTGGTCCGGCGTCAGGTTTTCAGCGCGCTCGCCGGGGTTCAGCTCGAGCGATTCGAAGTCATCAAGGGTTAAATATTTTTTCAAACTGTTGCGAATGGTTTTGCGGCGTAAACTGAATGCCGAGGTCACCACTTCGTTTAATAACTTTACATCGGTCCGCTCAATGGCTTGCTGTGGCTTCGGGGTCAGTTTGATTATGGCCGAGTCAACTTTGGGCGGCGGATTGAACGCACCGGGCTTTACTACAAACATAAATTCAGGGTTGCAATAATATTGCGCCATGATGCTGAGTCGGCCGTAATCTTTATTTCCCGGCACAGCGCACAGACGATCCACCACTTCTTTTTGCAGCATAAAGTGCATGTCTTGAATGGCGTTAATCTGGCTGAATAAATGGAACATCAAGGGGGTAGAAATGTTGTAGGGTAAATTACCAATGACTCTGAGCGTACCCGGTTGCTCAACAAATTGTTGAAAATCGATTTTTAACGCATCCGATTCGATGACTTCCAATTCGCCATCTCCCAGACAAAACATCTTAAGTTTCGGAATGACTTCGCGATCCAGCTCAATGACTCGCATTTTCCCGCACTGCTTTAACACTGGTTGCGTTAATGCGCCGGGGCCGGGGCCAATTTCTATCAAATTGTCTCCTGGCTTCGGATTGATGGTCGAGACAATTCGTCCGATGACCGTCGGGTCGTGCAGAAAGTTTTGTCCAAAACGTTTTTTGGCTTTGTGATGAATCGGTTTCATAGGGCGCTGTTGGTCTTTGGGTTATGAGCCGTGTTTTGATTACGTGCGCAATCGATGGCGAAGGTTATGGCGTAATTCATACTCGACTCCGAAGCTTCGAGTTGTGGTGCTATGTCGAGCGCTGTGCCGTGATCAACCGACGTGCGTATGTAGGGAAGCCCCAGCGTAACGTTTGCGCACTGGCCAAAACTGGCGAACTTAATTACCGGTAAACCCTGATCATGAAACATGGCCAAAAATAAATCGGTGGATTTCAGGCTGGCCTGATTGAATGCGGTGTCGGCCGGATAAGGTCCGGTAATAGTGGCTCGCATGGGTGGTAACGATTGAAGCGCGGGAATAATGGTCTCCAGCTCTTCCTGTCCCAGGTGGCCTTGTTCTCCGGCGTGCGGATTCAGTCCTAACACTTTGATTCGTGGGTTTGCAATGCCTATCGTTTGCAATCCTTTAACGGTCACATCAAGAACCTGGTGTATTAAACTTTCGGTTAGTGCAGAGGCAACCTGCTGCAACGGAATGTGGGTTGTCACCAGAGCCACACGCATCGGTTCACTCGCCAGCATCATGACCACGCGTTCAACGCCGGATAATGCTGCAAACAGTTCGGTGTGTCCGGTAAAAGGAACGCCGGCGTCGTTAATGACGCCTTTGTGTACCGGTGCGGTGACAATGGCATCGACTTCGCCCTTGTGCGCTAACTGGTGCGCCTGATTCAGTAAATCAACCACGTACTGACCGTTGCGCTTGTCGAGCTTTCCAAGTTGCGCTTTATAAGGCATCGGACGGTGCAAAACTTGAATGTGGTTTGCTGTGTGAGGGGAGGCATCGGCGAGTGACTGGATGCTCTCGATATTCAGATCCCAGCCACCGAGTTGATTGATTTGTTGTATCCAGTTGGCATCGCCCAGCAGGGTGATGGTGGCATCGAAGTGATTGCGTAAGGCCTTTAAGGTGACTTCAATGCCAACACCGGACGGCTCACCGGTTGTGATTAGAATGTGGGGATTAGGGTGAGCCAAGAGCGTGTCCGTTATTTCTTGTCGGTCTCTATCAGAATTTCTACGTATGAAGTGTCGCGCATTTCACGCAACCAGGACTCAACTTCTTCATCAAACTTTCGAGATTGTAAAATTCGAGCGGCCCGGTCGCGTTTTAACTCGTCGGTCTGGTCGGCATCGCGGCGATCCAGCACTTCAACAATGTGCCATCCAAACTGGGTTTGTAACGGTTTGCTGACCTGGTTTAATGGTAAGGTTTCGACCGCTTCTTTGAACGGTCCAACAAATTTATCCGGTGTGCTCCAGCCTAACTTGCCACCGGATAACGCAGAGCCTTTGTCGTCTGAAAATTCTTTGGCCAGGTCTGCAAAGGATTCGCCCTGATTGACCACTCGGTCGTAGAGTTCATTGATTTTCTCTTTTGTGGCTTGTTCGTCACGAATGGTATTGGGCATTAAAAGAATGTGTCGCGCATCGACCTGTTGCACGATGTGCTTGGTCTCGCCTTTTTTCTCGATCAGTTTGATAATGTGGAAACCGCTGCCCGAACGTAAGGGATCACTCACTTCGCCTTGTTTCAGTGATTTTGCCGGTCCGGCGAACAAGGTGGGTAATTGCGGCGCGGGACGCCAACCGAAGTCACCGCCTTGAAGCGCTTCTTGTCCGGCCGAATGTTGAATGGCTAGGCTCGAAAAGTCGGCGCCGTTGCGCAGCTGCCGTACCAAGTCTTGCGCTTTTTCGCGTGCTTCCTGAATAACTGTTTGATCACTTGCGTCTTTGATCGGAATTAAAATATGGCCCAGATGGTACTGAATGTTCTGTTCGCCCTGCGCGTCGATCAAGCGTACCAGATTGTCGATTTCACGCTCGCTGATTTCGATTCGACGCGAAACCTGACCCTGACGAACACGCGCCGCCATGATTTCTTCGCGTAAATCTTCGCGGAAGAGCTCCCAACTGATGTCATCGTCAATGATCGATTGGCGCAATGCCTGAAGGGTCATGTTGTTGTTTTTGGCAATGTCATTAACCGCGGCGTTGAGCTCTTGCTCACTGATACGAACCCCGGCGCGTTTCGCCATTTGAACCTGTAGTGAATCCATGATCAGCCGATCGAGAACCTGCTCCTGTAAAATTTTCATCGGCGGAATGGCCTGATCTTTTTGTTTTAACTGGCGCACAATAGACTTCATGCGTCGTTCCAGCTCGCTTTCAAGGATCACGTCTTGCTCCACAATAGCGATGGTTTGATCGAGTTTTTCTTCAGCCTTGGCCGGGCTGAACATCAAGCTCATCGTTAAGGTGGCCAATAGGGTAACGTATTTTGTCATGCTTACTTCCGTCTTACTTCTTTTGAGGACCGACCCTTACGGGGCGGGCGTAATCAGTTGTGCTTTATCGAGCAGCAAAGCTCAGTATCTGGACCAACGGCTGTCTTCGAGCTGTTTTCGAAGGCCGCTTTGTTGTCCTCCCGACATGCCCTTGAATTCAAATTCAAACAGCAGATCGTCGTTAAACAGGTCATTTTGACCGGCGATTATAACGCCATTTGCGTCCAGACGCGCGCTTAAATAACGGCGTGTCACCAGACGTAACGCCCAGCAGCACGACTCGTATTCCAATCCGGCCATGGTCTCAAGGCTGCGACGATTGATCAAATCGTAATTCCAGCGAGCCATCATGCGCCAGCGGTCACTGAGCGGAACGAACAGGGCGATGTCACTTTGTTCTTGCTCCGAATCGGTGAAATCTTTGAATCGATGACTCACATTGACCATAAAATTGTCATCCGGTTCAAAAATAACGCTGGTGTGTCCCTGTTCGGTGTCCCGGGTTTCTTGGTTAAACCCGATCGCGGCACGAATTTGTAGCGCATTATTGGGTTGCCAGCTGATTTCTGACACCAAGTTGGATTTATTCGCCGTCAATGCGGGTGCATTGCGGTCAAGTTGCACCCGACGATCGTCCGCATAGAAGCTTTGTCCCAGTGATACTCGCAAAGATTCAGCGCCATTGTCAGCATCGAGCAATCGGCTGGTCAGTGCCAGTGAGGCTTGCTGGGTGTCGCCCACCCGATCAAAGCCGGAAAAACGATTGTGGCGAAACAGTTGCTCAAAACCAAATTCGGGTAATCGAGTGTCGTACAGTCCGATGTTGTTTTGTTGTTCGAAAGGGACGTGCAGCAGGAACAATCGTGGTTCCAGAGTTTGAACTCCGAATTCGCTCTGCCGTTCGAAGACCAGTTGGCTGTCGAGGCTGTAACTGGGTAGCGCCACCGTGACTTCGGATGAATACTGAGTGGGGTCAATATTAGCTTGCTCGAAGCGTGCGTAGTGATAACTCACTTCGGGTTTAACATAGCCCCAGGGCTTTGTGTAGGAATAGCCTAATTCGGTACGCGCAAGGCTTCGATCGGCCTCGATGGACGAAGGATCGTCATTGCGAAAGCGCGATTGTTGTAGGGTTAGATTGGCGTACCAGTCAGAGTCGGCAGGCAACGCCTGCCAATGCAGATTGGCCTGTGGCAATTGGCGATAGGGAGTTGCTGTCAGCGATAAAGGTTGAAATTGAAGCCATCCCACCGAAGTGGTTAAGCGGCGAGAGTAATAGCCCAGTTCACCGTAACGAGTTAGGTGAGAACGGTTGCTGGCCGATAAACCGCTGCCCAGATCGTGAAAATAGTCGCGGTCGCTGACGCCTGCTGCATCGATCTTGAATTGCCAATGTTCCGCTAATTGGCTGGTATGGCGTAGTGCGTAGGCCCAGCGTTGCGATCTGTTTGAACCGGTTGCAGAATCGTCGTATGCGCGATCGTTCAACCATTCTACCTGGCTTTCTCCCGCATGCTGCTGACCCAGATAACGAAACTCCATGCCCAGCTGGGTGCCGCGTTGTTCCAGATATCGGGGCGTAAAGGTAGCATCGTAGTTGGGGGCAAGGTTCCAGTAGATTGGCTGTGAATACTCGAAACCGTTGCGACCGTCAATTCGGGTGGAAGGAGGCAATACACCGGTATGACGCCGGTTATCCACAGGAAATCGTAACCAGGGAAAGTAAAACACAGGCACGTCGGCAATGCGCAAAACCAGATCTTCGGCTTCGCCCCAACCGGACTGCTGGTCGACCGTGAGTTGTCCGGCATAAAAACGCCAGCTGTTGTCACCGGCCGGGCAAGTAGAAAATGACAGCTCGGTCATAGTGAGGTTGGCATCAATACCGGTAAGATTAATCGTTTCCGCCTGACCATTGGCACCATTTTGTTTCAGCTTAAATTGGGTTCGCTCCAGCTGGGCGTCTTTTGAGTCGGTATTGCCGCGCACTGAATCGGCCGAAAAAAGGGCCGAATCGGTTTCCACCGTGACTGCCTGGCTGGCTTCGAATTGTGACGTTTCCTGGTCCAGTAAGATGGCTCCCGATTGTAATTGCAGAGCGCCGTTGTCCAGCCGGACGCTTCCCTTCAGTTCGATTTTTCGAGATGAATGACTGCTGGCCTGATCGGCGGTTAATCGGAAAGGTTGCGGATCAGAACCTGCTTGCTTGTCGGTTGCACTGACCAAATAGTCTTGCGCACATTGATTGTGAGCGAGCGAAGGAAGGTTTTGTTGAAATGCAATTGAAAATTCGTGACTCCGGTTTTGCGATTTCTCGTCACTGTGTTTATTATCCGCAATCTTTTGCTGCTTGGCTAATTCAACTTCGGGCGCTAAGCTGTCGACATCATTATCGGCAGCACTCGCTGGCAATAGATAAAAGAAAAAAGCGTAGGTAACGACGGAGTTGAATTTCGTCAAAGCGGTTCTGTGTCCTTTGCTGTCAATACGTACAGTTAAAAAGGCGCATGATAAAGCAATTTAAACCATTTTGGGATTGAAACGGTCAATAAATATGACGGATGAACGTCTAAAGCAACTAAACGTGTGGGTCGCGCGGCAACTCAACAGTGCGTCGCAACCGCTGGAAGTTGTCAGTGGTGACGCCAGCTTTCGACGTTATTTTCGCTGGCCCGGTTCGGTGAACGACCCGACCCGCTACATTGCCGTCGATTCTCCACCCGATAAAGAACCCATTGAACCGTTTTTAAAAGTCGCGGCCCTGTTTCGCGATGCGGGTGTGTCGGTGCCCGAAGTGATTGCCAGCGATGCCAGTTCGGGATTCATGTTGCTTTCTGATTTCGGCGATCGCTTGTTTCTGCCCGAGTTGCAAGAGGGCAATGCGGAGCTGCTATACCGTGACGCTCTGAACGCTCTAGTCTCTTTACAGGCTGGCTGCCGAACCACGCAGCAGCAATTGCCGCCTTATGACAAAGCGCTTTTGCACCGGGAAATGGAACTGTTTCGCGAATGGTTTCTGACACGACATTTGCAAATGGCATTGTCAGAACAGGAGCACCGAATGCTGGATCATTGGTTTGACCGACTGTCGGAGCGCGCGTTGAGTCAACCTCAGGTTGCGGTACACCGTGATTATCACTCAAGAAACTTGATGGTTATGGCGGATCATTCTCCCGGTATCATTGATTTTCAGGACGCGGTTGAAGGAGCGATCACCTACGATCTTATTAGCTTGCTGAAAGACTGTTACATCTGCTGGCCAAGAGAACGCCAGTTGCACTGGTTGCGTCAATACGCCGAGCTCGCCAGTAATCAACAATTGCCTGTCCGTTACGACGATGCTTTTGTCACCGACTTTGACTGGATGGGATTGCAGCGACACATCAAAGTCGCCGGGATTTTTTGTCGTTTGAATCACCGCGATGGCAAAGCGGCCTATATGCGCGATATTCCATTGACACTTGGTTATATAGTGCAAGTGTTGCAACTTTACCCTGAATTTACCGAAGTGTTGGACTGGTTCGAACAGCGGTTGAAACCACTGGTCGATGCCAATGGATTAAGCTGGCAGGCGTTGCAATGAAAGCTTTTATTCTGGCGGCGGGCTACGGAACCCGGATGCGACCGTTAACCGATCATCGCCCCAAGCCGTTATTACCCATCGCGGGAAAACCAATGATTCAATATCACATTGAACGATTGCAGCAATCGGGCATCTCTGAGCTGGTGATTAATACCGCCTATCTTGGTGAACAGATTGAAAATTTGTTAGGCGACGGCTCGCAGTTTGGCGTGTCGATTGCCTACTCACACGAAGGTACGCCGTTAGAAACCGGTGGTGCCATTGTGCACGCCAGAGACCTGTTGGGCACCGAGCCTTTTTTATTGGTCAACGGCGACATTTACACAGACTACCCGTTTCAAGCACTGTTTCAAAAATCCCCCGAAGTTGCGCATTTGATTCTGGTCGACACGCCAGCGTTCAAACAAACGGGCGACTTTGGGCTGGCGGGCGATCGGTTAACCAGTGGAGCGGAAAAACCCTACACCTACGCCGGGATCGGCGTCTACAACCCGGCTGCTTTTACTCAATACGCCGCTGGTGAATCCTTTGCTCTTGGTCCTTTTCTTCGACAACAATCGCAGTTGCGACGGGTCACTGCGGAAGTGTTCAACGGACATTGGATGGATATCGGCACACCGCAGCGATTACAAGCAATCGATGCCCAGATTCGGAATCAAAACGGATGATGGATACCAGGAAGCCGATACCGAACGAGGCCAGTTGAGACGATGGGTTGGTGGGGCAAAATTATTGGTGGCCTATTGGGCTATGGCGTCGCAAAACTACCCGGTGCGGTGCTCGGTGTGATTGTCGGCCACAGTTTCGACAAGGGATTGAATCAGTTTTCTCAGCCCATTGATCGAGACACTCAAGAGCGCTTACAACAGGCGTTTTTTAACGCCACCTTTGTCACTATGGGATGTATTGCCAAAGCCGACGGGCGCGTCAGCCCACGGGAAATCGCCGCCGCTGAACAGGTAATGCAACGTCTTGGGCTTGCGGGTGATATGCGGCGAAGGGCGATTGACTTGTTTCAAAAAGGCAAACAACCCGAGTATGACTGGAAACGTGATTTGCGAGAGTTTTCCAGTTTGTGCCGGCGGCAACGCAGTTTGAAGCAAATGTTTCTGGAAATTCAGATACAGGCAGCGCTGGCCGATGGCGCACCGCACGAGGCGGAAAGGAAAGTTCTGGCCGAGATTGCGAGCTTACTCGGTTATTCTTCAACAATTCTCAACCAGTTGATCCAGATGGTATTGGCGCAACAATACTTTTATCAGCAACAGGCGAGCGGTCAACAATCGGGCGCCGGTCCGCACAATGATTCGGAAACGTCGTTGAACTCTGCTTACCGGGTATTGGGTGTCGCCGAATCTGCCTCGGATCAGGACGTAAAGCGCGCCTATCGTAAACTAATGTCGCAGCATCATCCGGATAAGCTGGTGGCGAAGGGGCTCCCGGAGCAAATGCTCAAGGTTGCCACAGAAAAAACACAAGAAATAAAAAACGCTTACGAAATCGTTAAGCGAGCAAGAGGAATTTCATGAGACGTATCGGATTATTGGTCGCGATGTTTTTGCAGTCTGCGCCTGCACTGTCGGAAGACAGTCTTTATCTAGTGGGTGGATGGGGAATGGATGACTCGTTGATTCAGTCGGGCAGTATAGCGTCGACTCAGGTAAAAGGCGTCGGCTGGCAACACGATTTGGGAGCCACTTTTGACGATCCCCTGTTGGGCGCAGGTCACTGGTTTGTGGTGACTGAGTGGCACCAGCTGAAAGGTGAACACGATAATGCTCGGTACCAACTTGAAATCTGGGCAGTGAAGCCCACTTTGCGCCTGTTTCACGGCGCCGATCGTAATGCCCGCTGGATTTATGAAGCCGCACTTGGCGTCGCGAATTTCAGCACACCCAACTACGAAGAAATAAAAATGTCGAGCGAACTCAATTTTGCCATGCACTTTTCGCTTGGGTATCAATTTGGAGAGCGACAGCAATGGAGTTCGTCGTTGCGGTACAACCATTATTCCAATGGTTACCTCGATCAGCCCAACCCAGGACTTGACTTCGCCTCGTTAACCTTGTCTTATCAGTTTCAATAATTTTTTGGATGCCGCCATGACCACGAATAACAAAGATTTGATCACTCCTCTGATAACCATGTTGGAAATGCAGGATGCCATGAACAAAAAAGTGCATCCTGACTGGTTCAAGAAAAACTTCGAATGGTATCGGGCCATCTGGATCGAATGTGGCGAAATGCTGGATCACTATGGCTGGAAATGGTGGAAGCATCAGCAACCCGATCTGGAACAAGTGAAACTGGAGTTGGTGGACATTTTTCACTTCGGGTTGAGTTGTCGCATTAATGGTGTTGACGATTACTCACTGATTGCTGCGCAACTCGCCGAAGAAATGGCGCAAGCCAAGCAGGGCGCAAGCTTCCGCGATACTCTGGAAATGATGGCCGCTTCGGCTTTGACCATGCACGGTTTCGATGCTTCTGCCTTCGCCGGTTGCATGTGGCAAATTGACATGAGTTTTGATGAATTATTTCGCAGCTACGTGGGTAAGAACACTTTGAATTTCTTCCGACAGGATCATGGCTACCAAGATGGTAGTTACATTAAAGTGTGGCAAGACAAAGAAGACAACGAACATCTGGTCGAAATTTTGTATTCATTAGACATCGCCGATCCCGAGTTTCGAAATCGAGTCTACGAGGGCTTGGCAAGTCGTTATCCAAAATAAGGAAGTCATTCGATGAAAGTTTTTTTAATTATTGTGGGCGTTTTGGTTTTGCTGTTGGGCGGTGTCGTTGTGGCCGGAGTCTGGTGGTGGAACAGTAATGAAGAAGCCATCACTCAACAAGTCGAAGCGGCTGCAGAACAAGCGATGGCAGTGGCGCAAAGTGGAGACAGTTTGGCCTGTGTCGAAGCGGCAAAACAACGTGTTAACGAATGCAGTGGACTGACTTGTCAGGTGGCGCATCAATTATTTATGCAAGGATGTCTGGAGCAGGCTCCGGTGAATCCAGCGTTGTGTGAAGCGGTGAATAACACCGGATTTTCTCAATGGACGGCGGAAAGCTGTTTGCAAGAAAGTGAGATCCAGGCTTGTTCCATTGCTCTGGCACCAGTAGGCGACTTTTGCGCCGCTCAGGCGACACCCTAAAAAAAGGCCGTAATGAACATTACGGCCAATCCAAGGTGAAAGTTGACTGGAATGCGACTGGGAAAATTAAACTTTCACCTGCTGTGTAATGGATGTCAGTTCATCCGCCATTTCGGCAAGTGACGAAGAGAGCTGGTTAAACTTGCGCACGTTTTCGTGAATTTCGCTGGTTGACTGAGAAATTTCATTCACGTTCTGGCTGATGTCTTCGGCCACGGTCGTTTGTTCTTCGGCAGCGGTCGCAATTTGTGTGTTCATCATGTGTATTTCGTTGACAGCACCGGTTATCTCGTCCAAGGATGCACCAGCCTGATTGGCTTGCTCAACGCACGCTGTGGTGGACTCGCGTCCTTGTTCCATGGCAGTAACGGCATCTTTGGCCCCGGTTTGCACGTTTTCAATAATCTGCTGTATTTCTGCGGTTGATTCTTGAGTTCGTTGCGCCAGATTACGAACCTCATCGGCAACTACGGCAAAGCCGCGACCCTGCTCACCGGCGCGCGCGGCTTCTATCGCTGCATTTAACGCCAACAAGTTGGTTTGCTCGGCAATGCCCCGGATCACGTCGAGTACAGTACCAACGCTGTTGGTATCTTCTTCCAGTTTCTGGATTACTGTAGAGGCTTTGGTTACTTCCTGCGACAGGGCATTGATGGTCTGAATGGTGTTTTGCATCACACTGCGCCCACTTTGTGCCGAGTTGTCGGCCCGTGACGCTGACTCGGCTGCACCGTTGGCGTTGTGTGCAACTTCTTGCACCGTCGATGTCATTTGCGTGACCGCAGTTGCGGTTTGTTCGATTCGAGATGAGGTGGTTTGTGTGCCATGAGCAATTTCTGCCGAGGCGCGGCTGACAGTGTCGGCGTCTTTGTTCAGCTGACTGGAAGTTGATTTGACCTGTCCCATCAAACTGCGCAAAAAGTTTTGAGTGTTGGCCAGTTGCTTGCGCATTTGCCCCAGTTCGTCGGTGCGGTTGGATTGAATTTGCCCAGAAAAGTCGCCTTCACCAAAGCGGTGAATAATGTCGAGCAATTCTTCCACCGGTTTCTTAAACTGGCTGTTCATCAGATAGAAGAGCGATATTATCAGTATTATGGCCAGTACAATAATAATCGGAATGGATACGGTGGTTGCCGTTTTTGAGCCTTCACGAGTTTCATTCGATAAACGAGCCACTTGTTGCGAAATGATATCGGCTACTTTCTGGATCTGCTGGGAGGGCTCGCGATCAATGCCGCGCACGGTTTGGTCGCCCAATTTGTGATCGAAATTGTTATTAACGAACGCGTCGTACCCCTTTTGATATTGGGACGCGAGCTGATTGTGTGACGTAATGAAGTCACTGAGTACTGATCGCGCTTCTGGCGATATCACTTCATTTCTTAACGACTTTGCCCCGGACTGAATTTGCTGTTGTTTTTCTAGAAAACGATTCCAGTATTTGTCCCTATCGTTAGCGTTATGACCGCGCAATAGCACGTTTTTCCACTCTTGCACCTGGGTTTTAAATGCCACTGATAAATCATCGGCTTTACGCTGGTCATCGACCACTTCGTCAATCAGGTAGTCGTATTGCTCGACGTTTGAGCTTAGAATGGATATCTCGACGATCGCGACAGCAGAAAGTAGTAACAAAGCTGTCGTAGCAATGGTGAGTATTTTATTGCGCAAGCTATCGCTAAAAAAGCCCATGATGGAAAACCTCAAAGCTGTTTTAATTTGAATTTTGGAATTGAGTGACGGCTCTTGGTATCGAATTAATTGACGAGAATAGTCACTAACTGATAGTTAAGTTTAGATAATGTCTGAGAATTTGCTAAATAAATGGATAAGAGCGACATAAACCAGTTGGTCGACTGGATAAAAACAGCCAGGCGCATTGTAATAATGACGGGTGCGGGCGTTTCTGCAGAAAGTGGCATTGCTACGTTTCGTGACGCCAAAGACAGCCTGTGGGCCAAGTTTAATCCGCAGCAACTTGCCAGCCCAGAAGGTTTCGCCAATGATCCTGACACTGTGTGGCAGTGGTATCAGTGGCGTCGTCAACAGGTGCTGTCGGCGTCGCCAAATCCCGCTCATCGGGGTGTCACAAAACTGCAACAATGGTTTGGAGCGTCATTGGTCACGCAGAATGTCGATGGGCTGCATCAAAAAGCAGGTAGCCCACAGGTGTTTGAGTTGCACGGTAATTTGTTTCGCGATCATTGCAACAGTTCCGTGTGCAGTTATCAGCGCGACAGTGACGATGTTTCTGCACCATTAACGCTATGCCCGCAATGTGAGTCGAGTTATTTACGGCCTTCGGTTGTCTGGTTTGGCGAATCTCTTAGCGCGCATGTGCTGGATCAGGTTACTGAAAAAACAGCCCGATGCGATCTGTTTTTATCGGTGGGTACTTCGGCCGAAGTTTATCCTGCGGCGGGATTTGCCGATTTGGCGCAGTCGAATTCGGCGCGCATTCTGGAAATCAATCCCAACGCCACGGCGCTGTCAACTCGAGCTGACTGGGTTATCGCCGAACCGGCCGGTAAGGTGTTTCAATCGCTTATGGATGCACTGGAAAAATAACCGGATCAAGCCGGGTCAGGGTGAGCCGATAGAAAGAGCAATGTCGCAGAGCTTTTCAGCATAGGATGTTGCAATTCGCTATAATGGCGCGCATTTCACACCCTTGAACAAGAGAGTCTTTGTGGGTTACGGCGCGTTTATACGAGAGAACTACCGGTTTTTATTATTTGGACTGGTCCTGGTTTTCGTTGGCAACTACGGTCAGACATTTTTTATTTCGGTGTTTGGTGGCGTGTGGCGAGAAACCTTTGCTTTATCGCACACCGAGTACAGCTTTTATTATTCGCTTGCGACGCTGATCAGTGGTTTTGCACTGATGATCATCGGCGGCAAGCTCGACACCAGTAGTCTGAAAACCTTTACCCTCTGGGTTCTCGCCGGCACGCTTATCGCCACTTTGATACTGGCGTTTGCGGCAAACGCCTATTGGTTGGCCTTAGGGTTTCTGCTGATTCGTTTTTGTGGTCAGGGACTGACTGGTCACACGGCTTACACCACCATGGCACGCTATTTTGACCGCAATCGCGGAAAAGCCATCAGTGTTGCGTCTATGGGCATGCCATTGGGTGAATTTATTTTACCTTTGGTCGCCGCGGTGACCATTGCTGTGTTTGGCTGGCGCGAAACCTGGATAGGTCTGGCGGTCATTCTGGTGGTTTTATTTGTCCCATTGCTGCTTTGGACGTTGGGCGATCCGAGGGCCAGTCAACCCAAAGAGCATCAGACTCCGGCTGCTTCAGACGACGACTTCGAGTTGCACTGGCAACGTCGCGAGGTGATTCGGGATGTTCGATTCTGGTTGGCGATCCCTGCGATTTTAGCGCCTCCCATGTTAATCACCGGACTTTTCTTCCATCAGGCGTTTTGGGCCGAAGCTCGCCAATGGCCGTTAACCTGGGTGGCCTCGAGCATGACTTTGTACGCGATAACCCACGCGCTGGGTTCTCTGTTTACCGGTGCATTGGTTGATCGATTGGGTGCTCGGCATGTACTCAAACTGTATTTGTTACCGATCACCTTGGGGATTGGCTGTTTGTTGTTCGACTCTTTTTTAGGCTGGGCCGCGTTTATGTTTTTGTCGGGGCTTTCGGTTGGCGCGAGCGGTCCGACTGTCGGGTCTTTATGGCCAGAAGTTTATGGCACCCGACATCTGGGCAGCATCCGCTCGTTGGTCAGTGCCTTGATGGTGATTTCAACTGCCATCGCACCCATTGTGTTGGGTGGGCTAATTGATTGGCAACTGTCGGTATTTTCGATTATGACCGGAATGTTGAGTTATTCGATGTTGGCCATGTTAATCTGCCAGAAAGTTTATCAACGGCCTTTTTCAAAATCGGTTTAAACCAATACCCGGACAAACGCGTCTGACTGGATAAATGAAACTGTTGGAGTTGTGAATCAAAATGAATCAATCAAACTTACCAAAACTGGGCGTGGTGTTGAGTGTCTTTCTGTTGCTATTTTCTTGCGACTTGCTGGCCGATCGCACCGTAACAAAATCGTTTGATGTGAAATCGGGCGGTTTGCTGGAGTTATCCACGGATTACGGCTCTATCGAAGTGACCAGCCATCGGGCATCAACCATCGCGGTCGAGGTTGAAATCGACGGTTTCGATGAAGATGAATTTGCGGTTGAATTTGAGCTCAATAGCGGCGGTCTCGAAATCGTTGGTCAGGGGCAATCGTCCTGGAGTTGGGGCAATCGACGGGTTCACTTCGAAATTCGCGTGCCGGAAGAATACAATCTGGATCTCAATACCCGGGGCGGATCAATTCGAGTTGGCGATCTGAAAGGTCAGGTAACGGTGCGTACGTCGGGAGGAAGTTTGCGCTTCGGTGATATAGAAGGCGATATCAAGGGACAAACTTCGGGCGGCTCGATCTCGGTGCAGTCGTGCAAAGGGGATGTCAAAGTTCAAACCAGTGGTGGCTCATTAAGCATCGGAGATGTCAGCGGTGACGTTCACGGTCGCACCTCGGGGGGCAGTATTACGTTAGAGTCGATTGCTGGTACGGCCAATGTTGCAACCTCAGGTGGTAGCATAAAAATGGGTAACGTTGGCGGTCAGGTGTCGGCCAAAACAGCTGGTGGAAGTATCAAGGTTGCCATTACCAAACAACCCAAAGGCGACTCTGAACTGTCGACTTCGGGCGGAAGTATTCGGGTGACATTATCCCCCGATATTGCGGTCGATTTATACGCCAGAGGTCGCAAGGTTTACAGTGACTTTGAAGTCGATGGTAAAACCAGTGCCGAATACAAACTGAAAGGGCCGATCAATGGCGGTGGTCCCGAATTGGAGTTGCACACCAGCTCGGGCAATGTCTATATCGAGAAAGACTGATAAATACTCATAGTTGTAAAGTTGTTTAGAAAGACACGACCTTAGCGTCGTGTCTTTTTTTAGCTTGCCAATTCACTCTTCTGTTCTAAGCTTTAAACTAACCTTGAACAACCACTCGATTATTAATGGACTTTAAAGACTATCTGAAAATTCTGGCCTCGAAAGACGGCTCCGATCTTTATTTCAGCACTGGGGCACCGGCCTGCGGAAAATTCCAGGGGGTACTCAAACCATTAGAGAAAGAAGCTTTAACGCAAGATCGGATTCGAGAAATTGCCCACGAAATTATGACCGATGCGCAAGCCAAAGAGTTTGCCGAATGCCTCGAAATGAATCTTGCGATCTCTGAAAAAGGGATCGGCCGATTCCGTGTCAACATATTCAAACAGCGTAATGATATTGCGATGGTCATCCGTAACATCAAAACAGAAATTCCCAATTATAAAAATCTTGGCCTGCCCGATGTGTTGACCAAAGTGATCATGGAAAAACGCGGTCTTATTTTATTCGTTGGTGGTACCGGTTCAGGGAAGTCGACGTCTTTAGCGGCGTTGATTGACTATCGGAATACTAATGCCAAAGAAGGCGGCCATATTATCACCATCGAAGATCCGGTGGAATTTGTTCATCGTCACAAGCGTTGCATCGTGAACCAGCGCGAAGTGGGTGTTGATACCTTAAGTTTTCACGAAGCGTTGAAAAATACTTTGCGACAAGCTCCCGACGTTATTTTGATTGGCGAAATTCGTGATCGAGAAACCATGGAACATGCACTGGCCTTTGCCGAAACCGGACATCTGGCGATTTCGACCTTACACGCCAACAACGCCAATCAGGCACTCGATCGTATTATTAACTTCTTCCCTGAAGAAAGACGCAATCAACTGCTGAACGATCTTTCGTTGAATCTGAAAGCGTTTGTCTCACAACGACTGGTTCCCACCATCGACGGCAAGCGTTGCGCCGCTATCGAAATCTTACTGGGTACACCGACGGTGCAAGAAATGATCAAACGCGGCAATGTCCATGAAATTAAAGAAATCATGGAAAAGTCATTAAACCTAGGTATGCAAACCTTTGATCGCGCACTCTATCGTCTGTGGGATGATGGAAAAATCTCTTTGGATGACGCGCTGAAAAACGCCGATTCGCCGAATAACTTACGCTTGATGATCAAGTTGGCCGGTAAGTCAGACAAACAAGAACCCGCACCTGCTCCGACACAGAAAGTCGAGCAAGCGGAAGAAAAAGAAACTGAGCCTGAAAAAGTGGAAGATAAAACGGTTAAAACTAGTGCCGGTCTTACTTTGGCATTAGAAGATATTGAAGAAGAAAAAGAAGAGGATGTGACTGGCAAAGCAACCTTTGCCATCGATGATGAACCGGACGACTCATAATTTGGGAAGGCTCAAGTTGATATAAGCGGGCGAGATTTCAAATTCTTCCACCGCTTAACGTTTATCCTGCAAACGACTGTTTATTGCCAAATTTTATTCAAATCTGACTGAATGGCTGCGCCGGTCACTTCTCGACCGGCTCCCGGTCCTCGAATGATTAGTGGATTGTCCTGATACCACTGACTTTTAATTTCAAAAATATTGTCGCAAGGAGATATCTGGCACAGTGGATCGGACTGTTCCAGAGCGATAAGTTCACATCGCGCACCATCTTTCGGAGTAAATTTTGCCTGATAAACCAGTCGCTTGCCTTCCGATTGAGCTGATATCCAACGTTGATGAAATTCCTGATCTATAGCTTCTGAATAATTGGCAAAATCCTTTTCGGTACCGGTCAACCATTGCGCTGATAGGAAAGGGGAGCAAGCGATCTCGTGTAACTCAAGTTGAAAACCCGCCAAGCGAGCAGCAATGACCAGTTTTCGCGCCACGTCGGTGCCGGCAAGATCCAGTCTTGGGTCGGGTTCGCTGTAACCGCTGTTTTTTGCAGTTTGGATGAGTTCCGACAGCTTTGATTGATCGGTATACGATTGCAGCAACCAGGACAAAGTGCCGGAAAAAACACCGCGCACGCTTTCGATACGATCACCGGTATCGAGCAAATTTTTCAGTGCATCGTTGATTGGCAATCCTGCACCAATGGTGGCGTTTTGTAACCAGCGTCGTCGACAGTTTCTTGCCAGTGTCATCAGTCGTTGATAGTTAGCTTCCGGACCGGCCGAGTTTATCTTGTTGGCACTGATGATATGCGCACCGGAACGAATAAATTGCTCGTACGTTTGTGCAATTAGATCCGAGGAGGTCGCATCAATGACTAGTTTTTGCTTGAAGGGTGCATGCTGCAGTAAGCGCACTATGGCATCCTCCGAGTTTTTAATTTCCGAAAATGCCTCGCCGGAATTCAGCAGCGTCAAGGTTTTTGAATTGGCCGTTAAAATCACTTGTTGACCATTAAGCGGTTGCTGCTTGAGCTTGCGTTGCCAGATTGAATGCCAGGTTGCGCCAACGTTGCCCACACCAAGAAGACATATTGCTTTTATTGATTGGAAGTTTTGCCATTGATGAAAGCATCGAATGGCTAATGCGTCGATGCATGTTTGATCAATGATAGCGACAAAAGATTTGTCTTTCTTTAACAGTTGGTTTGCGCAGCTTTCGTTGTTCAGAAATTGTTGCAGAAACAATTGATGGTAAGGCTTGTCTTCTGAGTGTTCAGTTACCAGTGCCAATAAACTGCAGTTAAGTGATTCTTGTGTTGTCTGTGCTTCGTGAACTTCTTGTATGCATTGCAACCAAAATGATTTCTTGGACTGTTCGACAATCAATAAGATAACCTTCGAAGAAATTTTCTCGATGACTGAAAACTGATTAAGTGCAGCAGACGCGAACTCACCCAGTTGATGCAGCAGTCGTTGGCAACTTAATTCATCCTCGGTTGTAATCTTGATGCGGCAGAGATCATTTTTATGGGTGACGATAGCGTGAGAATGATAGCTGTTATTTTGACAAACCTGGGTTCCCTTTTGCTCAGGGGCAAAGGTTGAGCGAAGAGAAAGATTGATCTTTGTTTGTTTGAGTGGCTTCAGAGTCTTTTGGTGAATAACTGGTGAGCCCAGGTCGCTTAAAGTTTGCAGCAAGTCGACGTTAACTTCTTCAAGCGGTGTTGCACTGTCACTCAGGTTCGGGTCGAAATTGAACACACCAGCAACGTCGGTCCAGATGGTTACTTTGAGTGCCGAGGTTAAGCGGGCGATAAGTGTTGCCGTATAGTCGGAACCATTTCGCCCAAGCGTCACTGTGTTACGATCGCTGTCACTGGCAATAAAACCGGTAACCACAGAAATTCTTTCTTGTCGGGATTTAAGAAGCTCGTGCAGATAGCTTTGTGAAGATTGCAAGTTCACCTGATAATGGTCGCTACAACGTTGCAGCATTAAAAATTGACGCGCGTCGATCCAGCTCGCGTTTATTTGTATATCGTCCAGAATAGCCGACAATATTTGAGCCGACCACAGTTCACCCAGCGCAATAATATTATTACTTTGATTTTGTGTTTTTTTTAGATCAATTAATCGTTGAATCCATTGGCAATCGTTTTCCAGAGTTTTTAGTAATCGCTTTTGTGCGCTGTTGGATACACTGTCCTGAATAATGCCCTGATGGTGGTAACGTACTTTTTGCAAGATCTCTTGCGCATGCGGTCGTTGTTCGGCAATGGCCGTCAGCCAGTCGGTGGTTCGGCCTGAAGCCGACACCACGACCAAATCATTGGGCGCCAAATGATGGCTGATGATCCGGGCCACCTTGCGGTAGCATTTTGCACTGGTTAACGAACTGCCGCCAAATTTGAAAATCTGTTTCGGCAATTGAAGTAAGTTGAATTTATCGTGCCTCGACGGCTTTATTTTTGAATGCATCTAGACCGCCTTTTGTTTTAGCCGACAGCTTGCCGCAGTATCGAAGGCCTGCTTTAAGTCCGTTATCAAATCGTCGGCGTCTTCTATGCCGACTGATAAACGCAATAGATTGTTTTTTATGCCCGCCGTTTCGCGTGCCGTTTCATCCATGGCGGCATGGGTCATAGAAGCTGGATGACAAATTAGTGATTCAACACCGCCCAGTGACTCTGCCAGAGAAAATTGTTTTAGCGCTGTCACAAAGGCTCTTACTTCTGTTTCATCACCAGCAATTTCGAAACTGAGCATTATGCCAAACCCTTTTTGTTGTTTTTTGGCAATTAAATGTCCGGGATGATGTTCCAGTGACGGATGATAAACGGCTTCTACTTGCGGATGCCCTTGTAGGTAATCCAAAAGAGCCTGCGTGTTAATCTCGTGCTGCTTGAGTCGCGCACTTAGCGTGCGCAAACCGCGTAAAGTTAAAAAGCTGTCAAACGGGCTGGCAGTAATACCGACGCAGTTGGCCCACCACTGAACTTGTTCGGCGAGCTCCTTGGTCCGTGCGATGACAGCGCCGCCGACCACATCGCTGTGACCATTGATGTATTTTGTAGTCGAGTGGATCACCAGGTCAGCACCCAGCTTAAACGGTTGCTGATACGCCGGGGTTAAAAATGTATTGTCGACCACGCTTAAACAATCACATTGGGCTGCCCGGGTGCAAAGCTGCTCAATGTCAACAATACGAAGCAACGGATTACTCGGTGTTTCAATCCACAGAAGTTTGGGATTGTGAGCGAAGGCTTCTTGTAGCGCAATCGGATCGTTCTGGTCAACAAACAGAATTCGAAAGTGTCCTTTGTCGGCTAAATTGCGAAACAGTCGGTAGGTGCCGCCATAGCAATCGTGCGGTGCGATCACCAAATCATTGGCTTGCAGCAACTGAGTAACCAGTAATACTGCCGACATGCCGGTCGAGGTGATCACTGCGCCCGCGCCGCCTTCTAAATCGGCGAGTGCTTCGGCCAATAGGTCACGCGTTGGATTACCCGAACGAGAGTAATCGTATCGTCTTGGCTCGGCAAAATCTTTAAAAGTGTAATTACTCGATAAATAAAGCGCCGGGGTAACAGCACCGAAAGCTGTGTCAGATTCGATACCCGCTTTAACCGCCGTGGTCGCTAATGCTTTGCTTGCTTTTGTCAGTGTCATAAGGGGCTCGCTTTTTCAGTTGATTCGTTTTGAGTTGAACTGCTTCGAAAAATTGTGTTGTTGGTAGATTCGTTGAGAAATTGTTTAATGATCCAGCCGATGGTTTCGGTTTCTTTTAAAAACGCATCGTGACCGAATCGAGACTGGATAGAAATAAATTTTGCATTCGCGGCCTGGCTAAATTGATCCATTAAATCGAGTGGAATAAGTTGATCCTGCTGAATCGCAACGCAGGTAAGGGGGCGCTTTATTTTTTCAGGATCAATTTTATGCAAGTCGATGGATTGCGACAGGCAACAAAATGCATCGGCGCAAAACTTTTCAGAAAAACTTTTACCGCGCGAATTTAGATAGTGGGTTATTTCGCAGCGGAAACCATCGCGACTGGACCACTGAGGCGTTTCTTCGAATCGGGACTCCAACTCTTCTGGCGAGCGATAAGTGACCATGGCCAGTGCCCGGGCTAGTTGTAATCCTTGCTTAAGGCTGTTGGCTTTCGACTGCAAAACAATTTGTCTTTGAATGTGTCGAATGGCCGAGCTTTGCACGCTGGTCTGATGCGCACCGCTGATCGCCAGCGCCTTGTTCACCCGTTCGGGAAATTCTTCACATAAGGCTAGTGTGACCATGGCTCCGTAAGAGCTTCCGATAACTCCCGCAAAAGATGCAATTTTGAGTTGATCGGCCAAAGCGTTGATGGCACGAGCCTGATCACGGGTATCGATGGCTGGGATCACCCGATCGTTATCCAGCGGCAGCGGCGTGGATTGTCCATTACCGCCGAGATAATCCATTCCAAGTACGCAATAGTGTCGTAAATCGATGGATTGATTTGTCCCAACTTGTGACTGCCACCAACCCGATGCATAGTCAGGCGTTCGATGCGCCAGATCGCGGCCCGATGAAATACCGCCCAGCACGAGCACGCAGGGCAAATCGGGATTGCCGTAGAGTGTGTAGGCGATTTCGACTCGGTCCAGAATTTGCCCATGGAACAGCGCCCACGGACCATCCAACTCAAGGATTGCTCGCTTGATGTGATAATGATGGCTGGAATCGAGAGCGTTGTTCAGTGTCATGATTAATTGAATTTTTATTATGGCCGTATAGACGGCTAAAAGTACGTTTGATTACATTGGAAGTCAAGACGTTTAGCCGTCCAAGCGTATAATTTTTAGTTATCTCAATTGACACACCCTGCCAGCGAGGTAAGATCGCTCGGTCGAAAAGTATTGAGGTGACTTATGGTCGAGAAAGTGGGTGAAGCAATTTGTCCGTACGCAGAGCACGGAAAGAAAAGCCAGGAAGTAAAAAAAATCACCGTCTCCATACCTTTAAAGGTGTTGAAAATCTTGACCGATGAGCGCACCCGTCGACAAGTCAGCAATTTGCGTCATGCGACCAATAGCGAGTTGTTGTGCGAAGCGTTTTTGCACGCCTACACAGGACAACCCCTACCTTCCGACGACGATCTTTCGAAAGCCAAACCTGAAACCGAATACTGGTTAGACGAACCAGAGGACTGAAGCACATTCAATCATTGACCACTATGCTTGATTAATCTCGTTTATTCCTGAATATTCCGCTTCCGATGCCTGTTAGGAATACTCAAGAATGCTTTGGAATTCATTAGATAAGGAACGAGACAGTGTTAATCGGTGAAAAAATTAGACAACTTAGACAAGCCAGTGAAATGACTCAACCAGCATTGGCAAGCGCCCTCGGAATAGAGCAGTCCTATTTGTCCAAGCTGGAAAACGGAAAGTCACTTCCCTCAGCTGAACTATTCGAACAATTACTGCGCGTCTTCAAAGTAACAAAGTCGGAACTTTTGACCGACTTACATCCGTTACATATTGAGCGTGATTTATCTCAGATCCCGGCGATCAAAGATACATTGCAAGCGTCGCGTTTACGTAACAAGAAATTAAAGACGCATCTCTTGCTGATGGCCGGTTGTTGTTTCGTTTTGGGCATGGGCGTTTTAGCGACTTACTTTACCAAGCTTTATTACACCGTTAACTATCAATACATCAGCTACGGAATCGTTTTGCCCGGTGAGTCGAAAGATATTTTTAGGAACTGGCAACAACAGTACTTGTCGAGAATCGGTCCTGAATTCAAAACGGCCACCGCCGAGATGCATCGCCGAAAAGACGAGGTGTACGTGAGCACCAGTGAGTATCGAGGTGAGGTGTACTCCGAAGCATTACCTGACAATCGCTCAAGAACCTATTATCGAGAAGGACAGCGTGACATCCCGAATAGGCATATCGAAGCGCTCGCACTCGCCATAGCCGTCATGCTGTTGGCCGCGAGCATTTATCTACTCTATGTAGAACGACGACTGGCTCGGTAACAAGATGATTGGTAGCGATCATCGAACCGGTCGCTACTTTATCGAAATGAGATTTAAATTATATAAAACAAACAGTTATCATCAAACAGAAGGGTTAAAAGCAAAATTGAGATTGCTGCAGCACAGCTAAAGTGCTCAGTGGATTAAAAAAAGTGAATGGGCTTGTATTTACAGATTAGGATTGAAAACACATAGATAATAAAGGCTTAAAAGGGTTTTCTATATCTTGTCTAGCCAACTAAAAAGATCAAATTGAGATATTGGCGAATTGTCACTCGATCTTCACATTAATATCGTCTAATAAGGTTAAGTTGGTGGAGAAAAAGGGTGCAATCAATGAAACTGGTCGATACCAAGTCTCAAGATAACAAATACAGTCTTTTCTACCGTTCGAGCCGCGTATTCCGAATGAAAAACGGTTGGTACTTTGAAGATGCCGACGGAGCTCCCTTTGGTCCTTTTGACACCAAAGACAAAACCATGCAAGCCGTGCGCATCTATCGTGATGTCAAACAGCGTGGCATTCGAGTGCCTTTCGATAGAGTCTCTGAAATTGTTGCGGGCAACAAATCACGCTGATTCAGCTGCCCGTTCAAATTATCCTTCAACTGGTGTTTCTGATTCTGGCTCAGGTTCTGGCGGTGCCATTTTAATAATTACTCTAGGATCAATGGGCTCATCGCATTTTTTCTCTGCGGACTCCAGATAAATATCGTAGTCGTAATTACCCGCAGTAACATTGCCTTTAACGGTACAGACAACCGTTTTTTTCGCTTTATCGGTGCAGTTATCTTTGAATGGAGTGTCGGTTTTGAAATTAATTTTAAGTTTAATATCGTTGTTGGTCGACTTCCACTTGATCTTTTTACCTTTGGTGCTGCAGACGCAGGCTTTTACGCCTTCGCAGTCGCCGCGTGTTCCAGTTTCTGTTTTGCAGTTGTCTTCACCTTTTAGATCAATTTTTGCGCTGCATTGTTCAATGTCGGGAGTAACTTCAAAGCTTTGATCTTTATATTTATCCACTGGCTTTGCTAAGGCAAGATAGCTGAAGCTGAGAATAAACAGCAACGCTGACGAGTTTAACAGGTATTTCATTTGGAGCTCCTTGATTATAGTTGTTGTATCAATTGATTGAGTCTTAAAAACTGGACGTCCTGTTTTAAAAGTTCGGTCGAGTACCCTTGTTCGATTGCCGTTTGAATGAGTTTGCTGGCTTCGCTTGACTGCTCACAATTGAGCGCTGCTAAAGACAAGTCGTAGTAAAAGTAGGGATCGACAATGGACTTCTTAGATAGCGTTCCAATTTGTTGACTTACTGATTCACACTGGTTCAATTCTGATTGGTAGCGCAATCGTATCGATTGTAAGGTGGTGTCACTCGGATTAATCAACAGATTTTTTTCGACAAGTTGTAATGCTACTTGATAGGCCTGATTAGCGAGGGCCTGATTACCCGAGTATTTTCGAGCATCGCCCAAGTTGCCCCAAACGATTGGGTCGCTTGGCTCGAGGTTAACTGCTTGTCGATAATAATAAATGGCGTCATCGAAATTGTGATTGAAAAAATAAGCAGTTCCCAGATTTGAAAAGCTGGTTGAGCTGGGAGAGAGTTTTGCAGAACGTTTGTAAGCTTGAATCGCCGAGTCAAACTGATTGGTCAGGTAGTAAGAAGCCCCTAACCGGTTAATGGCTTCTTCGTTATTCTCATGGAGAAAGATGACTCGCTTATAATTTTCTATCGCTTCGTTGTAACGACCCTGTTGAAACAGAAAGTCACCATAATTTTGGTGGTTCTTCCAATACCCGGGCTCTGTTGCAATAGCCTGAATAAACAGTTGTTCGGATAATTTGAGTTGGTTTGACAAGGCGTAAACGTTCGCCAGTCCAGTAATGGCAGGAAGAAAAGCTGGTTTCTTATCAATGGCTTGTTGGTAGTAGTAGATGGCCTGTTCCAGGTCGCCGCCCATTCGGTAGAGTTCGGCCACAGACGATAACGATTCAGAAGTTAATTGTGAACTTTGGAGTAAACCAAGGCATGTGCCTTCAGCCTTGGCATAGGTGTTTACATTTTTCGACAGGTCGTATTTATTCAGATAAGTTTGGCACAAACTTGCCGCTGCCAGCGAAAAGGATTTATCCTGACTGAGTGCTTTCAAGAAAAACTGTTCGGCTTCTTCCAGTTCTGTCAGATTATTGGCATTGACCAACAAGCTTTTACCGTGAATGTAGTGATCGTAAGCTTCAAAACTTTGTGTGCTGATTACCGGGTCATTGGTTTCGGAATGGCTGTTTGATAGTAACCTTAGTGCGGTGATACTTTTGCGGTGAAAGTGATCTTGTAACTTGAGTAAGTTGTCGCTATGGCTCTCAAAAGATTGGCTCCAGATTTCGAGGTTTGACTGGGAATCCAAAAGTGAAACATTTAAGTAAATGAGTTCGGTTGAAGCAGACAATTTCAAGTTAATAAAATAGCGTGCGCCGGTTTGTTTTGCCAGTTCACTGAGTGGAAGTTCTGCGTCGTCTGAAAACGCGCGCTCGGCAAGCACATTAAAAGAGGAGTGGTTGGTTATAACCGAGCGTAATTCGGACATAATGGTGTTTTTAAAGTAGTCAGGAATAAAGTCTGTGTTTTCGATTTCAAGTGGAAGCAGGGCAATGGTATCGTCGGCGATAGGGATATCTACTCGTTGCGCAATCTCGATTGCATTTTGATCCTCATTTTTCCGCTCAGCTCCTATACTATCGATCAGATAAAACGCAATAAAACCAACACCAACCGACAGTAATCCGATAAACGAAAAGTCAATGCCCAGTTGTCGATAAAAATGTTTTCGCTGCGTTTCATCTTGCGAATGACTCAGCAGACTTCGCTTTATTCTGATTTCTCGCAGCCAGGTAAACAGCAAGGTCAGTGGAAATCCAATGACCAAAACCAGCACTGCAACTTTTAAGCCCCAGTCGGGAATATTAAAAATAGGAAATAGGACTTCCAGTACCTGAATGAGAATCCAGGTCGAAAGAACAAAGGCCACACTGACACTGAATAGTTTCGAGCTTCTGAGTAACGACCAGGACAGTTTCCAGCGCTGACGCGATTTTAATGTACTCGTTTTTGAGTCAATGGGTTGTGATAATGGCCAGATCGATGGAAACAATACATTGCCTTCGAGTAACTGTTTGGTACAGATAAGTCGATAGCCTTTACGTGGAAAGGTCTGAATAAATTCGGGGCATTCTTTATGATCATCAAGCACCTGCCGTATTTCGCTGATGGCGTGAGATAATTGGGCCCGATTGGTATCGCGAGTTCCCCAGGCAAATTCGAGCAGTTCTTCTGAAGGTATAACACGGTTGATGTTTTCTGCCAGATAAAGCAGCACCTCCATCGACTTGGGTGGGAGGTGAAACCGGTGGCCATCGCGTATAACAGCGCCCTCTTCGGGCTGAACAATGGCGTCATTGAGTCGGAACCCTTTGTAAAGTTCCGGAGCGATACGGGTATGTCGTCTGTTGCCTGTCCCTAAACGTTCCATGGCTTTCCTTCGTTGAGCGACCAAACTTCGACCGCCGTTACCTTTAATCGCGAATACAGATAGTTGTTAATTATGGACAGCCCTGATGGGTTTATCCATTACTTATTGCGTATTTTTTCACGCAGTGGTTGAACCATAGGTTGACGAACTTAGGGTTCAGGAAACCTTTATTCGAACCACTTTCATGACTTCCATATCGAACCCGGCAACCTGCTCGGTAGTCGGGTAGTAAGTCAAGTTGATGCGTTGTCCTTTCAGGTCTTTGTAGCGCTTCTGGCGCTTGTATTTAAAGGGCACATCGTAGCCTTCCAGCATCAGAGTGTTAATGTACCAGCCATCTTCTTCGCGTTGCACATGCGAGGCCACTTTTTTAAAGTCGGACTGGATAAGCTTTTGATGGGACTTTAGTAATTTGTCGACATCATTTTTCATAAGCGAATTTCTAGAACACCTTTAATGGATTGTACAAGCCATCAAACAATTGCTATAAACTGACACAGTCGAGGCCAGTTTGGCCGTGCAAAGAAGGCACCTATGATAAAAGTTCTACTCTGGTTATTAAAGGTTTTTGTGGCCCTGAGTGTGTTAGCGCTGGGCGTTTATTTCTTGGTCAAAAACGATCTGATCCCAGATGATGTTCTGTCATTGATACCCAGCTCGGAGTCGAATTTGGCCACCTATTATCAGTGGAGCGACCAAAACGGCAACGTTCAAATTACCCGCACACCACCTGATGGAAATATTCCGTTTTCCACCTTTAAAGGCGATAAAGATCTGGTGACCAGCGATCAGATTGTAACGCCAGATCAAACCTCAAGCGAATCAAAGCCGTCACCTAAAATTAAAGTTCTCACGGATCATCGGGATATGCTTCGGGATCAGTTACTGGATCGGGAGGTGACCACGCAATGCCGTTGGCTGCTCAATCAACTGTTTAATCTGGAAAAACAAATTAAGGCTGCTCACAACGAACCCGATGTAAGCTCGACATTGCTCTGTCGCGATTATCTGCAGTATCAGCAGCAATTAGTTCAAAAACGATGTAAATCACAAGTCTCTGATTTAAAAGCTGATTTTTGTTAGTTTGGCAATTCTGATTTAAAAATTACGAATAATTTAAAATTTTTTGTCACACCAGGGCAGGCGGCGGGTACTCAGTAAGTAACGGTCACTCAACTTACTGGAGACAAGCATGAAACATCCTTTTTCTAAATTAAATCGCTGGAAAACATTTTGCCAACCTGTGATACCGTTACCGGTATTAATTGTATTCATTATGATGATGTCAGTGCAGAATTCTAAGGCAGCAGAAAGCTTTCAGGTGACAAAAGTGGGTCAGGGAACTCCGGTTGTGTTGATTCCTGGGTTGATGTCAGACAGTCGCGTTTGGGACCCGGTCAAGCGTGAACTATCGCAATCGCATGAGTTGCACATCATCAGTATTCACGGTTTTGGCAGTGTTAAGAGCGGTAGTGAGTCTTCACTGGTTCAGGTTAAAGACGAGTTGCTCAAATACTTTAAACAGCAACAACTGGAGAATCCGATTGTGGTAGGCCACAGTTTGGGAGGCTTCATGGGGTTCTGGATTGCCGCCACGCATCCACAAGCGATTGGTGGGGTGGTATCGGTCGATGGTCTGCCGTTTATTGGTCCGGTATTTACTCGGTCGAATGCGACCACAACCGATGCGTTGCGGCCTCAGGCTGAACAGTTTCGTATGATGTACCGAGCGATGACAGCACAGCAATTGCGCGCCCAAACCCAGATGGGCATTTCGATCCAGGCACGGTCGAAGCAGCATCGGGATATCATACTGAAGATGTCAGAACAATCGGATCCGGTAATGGTGGCCGATGCAATGCACACGATTATGTTGACCGACCTGCGTCAATCGCTTGCGGGCAACCCACTGCCCATGCTCATGCTAGGCGCCTCAGGCGCTTTTCAGACCGAATCGCAACATCAACAGATTGAAACCTTGTACAAAGCACAGTTCAAACAGGTGCCAAACGCGAAGGTAAAAATGAATTCGGCGGCCCGCCATTTTATTATGTACGACGATCCTGACTGGTTGCTCACGCAGCTGACTCAATTTCTGGAAACCAACTCATGAACCAGAATGCAATACCGTTGGCGTTAGAAAGCGACATTCTCGCGGCACAAAATGGTGACCGCGACGCTTTTGCCCGATTGGTGGAGAAAACCCGCAACACCATCAGCAGTATTGCACTGGCCATTGTAAAAGATCTCGATGGCAGTGAAGACGTTGCGCAACAGGTCTACATTGCGGTTTGGCAGGGAATTAAGCGCTTAAAAAATACCGCCAGCTTTTTGCCCTGGGTACGTCAAACCACACGCTACAAAGCCTACAACTATTTGCGTGATAACCGGGTGTCGCAACGCCTCACTGGCGAACAAGCCGAATCCGTTTTGTCCAGCTTTTGCTCCGACTCGGACACCCAGGAGCTAGCGTTTCATCGTGGCGAACAATCGATGATCTTGTCGCGTTTTATCGACCAGTTGCCTGACGACAGTCGAGAAATCGTTTTATTGTATTATCGAGAAGAACAATCGACGCAGCAGGTTGCCGAGCTTTTGGAGATCAGCGAAGCGGTCGTGCGACAACGATTGTCGCGCGTTCGCAAACAGTTACAATCAAAACTGCTGCAAAAATACGGTCGCCTGATTCTTTCTACCGCACCGACGGTCAGTTTTTCCATGCTGATGGCGAGCGCAATGGTGGGGACCAGTCCAGTTGCCGCTAGCACTCTCGCATCAACTTTTGCTGGCAGTAAAACAACTCTGGGCGGAAAACTGCTGGCGTTGTTAGGTGGCGCGTTCATCGGAATCGTGGCCGGTCTTTTTGGGGCTTGGTACGGTGCGAAACGTCAAATCGAGCAGGTTGATAATTTGCAGGCCAAGGCACGAATGAAACTCTATCGTAATCAGTTGATGGTTTGGGTTGCGCTAGCCGGTACGTTGTTTTCGCTGAGTTTCCCTTTTTCGCCCGGATGGGTATTGCCATTGGTCTCTTACGTCGTATTTTTATTGGGGCTGCTTGGACTGGTTTGGCGTAACAACCTTTTTTACGATCAGGTGAAATACGCTAACCGGCGCTTAACCCAACAGGAAAAACGGCGTCGTCGCTGGGATTACGCCTGCGGTATCTGGGGCACACTTCTCGGTGTTCTATTAGGGTTGGGTGGGTTAATCGTCGGATTCATAGCGAGCGGACGAATGCCCGGAATATCTCAATAAAGTTCAGCTAACGGACCAGATTATCATGGAAAAAGACGCTGAAATTGCGTAATTTGTCTGCGCTCACTGAAAAAGTGTAAAAAAGTGTGTTTCTCATGGCCTTTGTCCGGCAGGTATGGATAATCGGGTATTCGCGGGATCGTATACAACCCGCTCATCATAATAATTGAAAAGTTCGTGTTTTTTTAAGGGGCAAGTATGAAGCTGATCCGGATTGTGGGTGGCAGCGCGCTGTTGCTACTCAGCGTTGTCAACGCGGGTGCAATGGGTATTGAACAGACCAAAGGGAATTTTAAAGACAAGTTTCGTCAACTCGACGAAATCCTGCCAACTCCCAACGTCTATCGCAATGCCGCTGGCGAACCGGGTAAAGATTACTGGCAGCAAAAAGTCGACTACCAGATGGACGTGGTGCTGGACGAAGATAAGCGCCGATTGTCTGCCGATCAGGTAATCACTTACACCAATAACTCCCCTTACAGTTTAAAATATATTTGGATTCAGCTGGAGCAGAATCGATTCAAACGCGACTCAGTGGCTGAGGCCTCTCGCGAGTTTGGTGGGCTGGGTCGTCGCGGTCCGAGCAGCGCTTTACCCAGTGGTGATAAGCCAGCAAAAATCAGTTTGGGCGAATTGCGTCGAGAACATTTCATGGACGACGTTGAGCTCGGCTACACCATCGAGAAGGTTCGCGACGGTAATGACAAAGCGTTACCTTATGTAATTAACAGTGCGCAAATGCGGGTCGATTTGCCCAAACCTCTGGCGACTGGTGAATCGACGCAAATCAAGCTAAGTTTCGCCTTTAATATTCTTGATGAAGATGCTGTGGGTGCACGTTCCGGTTATGAGCACTTTCCGGACGATGCGCGAAAAGGTGGGAACGATATCTTCTTACTGGCACAGTGGTTTCCCAGAGTCTCGGCCTATTCCGATTACGAAGCGTGGCACAATAAAGAATTTTTAGGTCGTGGTGAATTCACCCTGGAGTTCGGTGATTATGATGTTTCGTTAACCGTACCAGCTGATCATATTGTCGCCTCGACGGGCGAATTACAAAATCCGGATGATGTATTAACCGAAACACAAAAACAGCGTCTGGAGCAAGCCAAAACGGCAAAACGACCGGTGTTTATCGTTACTGCTGAAGAAGCGCTTGATAACGAAAAAGCGGCAACGGATAAAACCAAAACCTGGCATTTTAAAGCCGAAAATGTTCGTGATTTTGCTTGGGCGTCTTCGCGCAAGTTTATGTGGGATGCAAAAGGGTTTGAGCAAGGTGGCGATGTTCAACCCTTTGTTATGGCCATGTCGTATTACCCCAAAGAAGGCGGTGACTTGTGGAAAAAGTATTCCACCGAATCGGTCATACACACCATGGAAGTCTACTCCCGTTTTACCTTCGACTACCCTTATCCCGTGTCTTTGAGTGTGAATGGTCCGGTTGGTGGTATGGAATACCCCATGATCACCTTTAACGGCCCTCGAACCATATGGCACGAAGACGGTTCTCGCACTTACACCTTAGCGGAAAAACGTTTCTTGATTGGTGTGGTGATTCACGAAGTGGGGCACAACTATTTTCCAATGATTGTGAACAGCGACGAACGCCAGTGGACCTGGATTGACGAAGGCATTAACAGCTTTTTGGATGGTATTGCCGGTCGTGAGTGGGATCCGGACATTCCGTGGGGAGTCGAGCCGCGTGATGTTGTCGACTACATGAAGTCAAACATTCAGGTGCCGGTAATGACACAGTCAGACAGTGTGTTAAAACTTGGCCCGAATGCTTACACCAAACCCGCAGTGGCTTTGAATATTTTGCGTGAAACCATTTTGGGGCGAGAGCTATTCGACTTTGCCTTTCAGGAATTTTCCAACCGTTGGAAAAACAAACGTCCAACTCCGTCCGACTTTTTCCGCACCATGGAAGAAGCCTCGGGTGTTGATCTGGACTGGTTCTGGCGCGGTTGGTTTTACACCACCGATCACGTCGATATCTCATTAGATAAAGTTTATAAACTGCGCCTTGATACCAAAGACCCTGACATCGATTTTGACCGTCGTCGACAAGAAGAAAACGACAAGCCGGAATCGCTGTTTGTTCAACGCAACGAAGATGAAGGTCGAAAGCTTTGGGTGGACTTGAATAAGGACGTGCAAGATTTTCATGACAAGAATGATCGATTTACGGTGACCAACAAAGATCGCAATGATTACCGAAAATTCTTAGCAGAACTTGACCCATGGGAACGCAAAACGTTTGAGCGAGCGGTGAAAGAAGACAAAAACTATTACGTGCTGAATTTCTCCAATTTGGGCGGTTTGGTCATGCCAATTATTCTGGAGTTAAACTACGAAAGTGGTGACAAAGAGTTGCGTTACATTCCTGCCGAAATTTGGCGCCGCTCGCCTGAAAAGGTCAGCAAGTTGATCATCACCGACAAAAACAAGGTACTGACTTCAGTAACGGTTGACCCTCGTTGGGAAACAGCCGACGTCGATATGGATAACAATCATTATCCACGAAAAATCATCCCTTCTCGTATTGAGTCTTACAAAAGCAAAAAGCGCGATGGTTGGGAGCACAAAGACATCATGCACGATATCAAAACTGAGTTGAAAGAACCCGAAACAAAAATCAAGAAGAAATAATGAAACACTTTTTTTTCAGCGTTATTTTGATGATATTTGCTGGCGAGCTTTTCGCTCACCAGCAAAAGGAAAGTTACACCACGGTTCAGTTCAATCAACGAACGCAAAAACTTGAGGTGATGCATCGTTTTTACTTACACGATGCAGAACACGTGTTAAATATGGTCAGTTCCAGCAAAGTTGACCTCTCGCTTGACCCTGAAGGTCAAGCAGCTTTCGCTGATTATGTCCAACTGGCTTTTGATCTGAAAGATGCCAGTAAGAACACCCTATTGTTGAGTTATATTGGATTTGAGATTGATGGTAAGTATCTCTGGATCTATCAGGAGGCGGATAAACGACCTCCGTTTAAAGGATTCTGGGTACGCATGACGGCGTTACAAGATGTCTGGCCGAGCCAAATCAATCACATCAATTTTGAGTTTAACGAGCAAGTTAATTCAGTTCGGCTGAAACACGAAGATAACTGGCAATTTGTAAGCCTGGAATGAACGTTTGTTTTAGAACAATTATTAATTTGAAAAAAACGATTACCAATTTACCGGACTTTTACGTTTTGATACATTATTGACGCTGAATTAACTTCGATCCAACTCCGCTTCGCAGTAGTATGCTTGCACCATTCTATAAAAACACTGTGGAAGGAACTCCTATGAAATCTCTTTTATCTTCACTGGGACTGGTGATTGGCAGCTTTAGTTGTGCCGTTGCCGCGTCAGATGTACCAGCAGGTCAATTACCGACAACGGTTGAACCGACGCACTACGATCTGGATATTAAACTTGATCCTGAATCCACTCGTTTCAGCGGCGAAGCAACCATAGACATCAAAACCCACGCAACCTTGCCCTATTTTTATCTTCACGGTCAGGAGCTGACTGTTGAGAAATCCTGGATTCTCTCGGGGAATAAAAAAATTGCGGCAAAAACCGAGAAGACGGAGGTCGAAGGCGTTTTAAAAGTGACACCTGCCAAAGCTCTTGAACAGGGTAATTATGAGGTGTCTTTTGTATACAACGCACCGTTTAATGAAAATTTACAAGGTTTGTATCGAGTTAAAGATGGCGAGCAGCATTATGCGTTTACGCAAATGCAATCAATCTACGCAAGGTACGC